>JAJPJR010000063.1 GCA_021324165.1 Armatimonadota bacterium | reverse complement strand
TCCAGCGGCAGTCAGGGCCGTCGTCAACGCTCTTGAAAAACTTTACGGGGCGCCGTGGCCCATCAGAAAATATGATCCGATGGAAGAGCTTGTCAGCTGCATCCTTTCGCAGCACACCGCCGACGCCAACTCGTTTCCTGCCTTCGAGCGTCTCAGGTCAAAATACCCAACCTGGGGCGCAATCGCCGCGCTGACGCAGGCGCAGCTCGCGCGCGAAATCCGCCAAGCAGGACTGGCCAATCAAAAGGCCAAATCCGTTCTCGCTTCGCTTGGAAAGATCAAAGATCTGCACGGAGATTACACGTTGGAGCCGCTGCGAGGCATGAGTGTTAACGACGCGCGCAACTGGCTCACGCAGCTTCCAGGAGTCGGACCAAAAACTGCAAACATCGTGCTTTTGTTCGGCTTCGAAATGCCCGCGATCCCCGTTGACACGCATGTGCACCGCGTGAGCAGAAGGTTGGGCTTGATTCAAAAGGCCACTTCCGAAAGCCGCGCGCATATCGAACTCGAAGCGATCACGCCGCGGGCGCTGCGCAGACGGCTGCACGTCGCGCTGATCCAGCATGGGAGATCGGTGTGTCATGCAAGAAAACCGGCTTGTGATAAATGCCCGCTCACCAAAAAATGCGATTACTTTAACGAGGACGAATCGCTTCGTAGCGGAGCCAATGATCGGCGATCACCAGCGCGCACATCGCCTCGACCATCGGCACGGCGCGCGGAAGCACGCAAGGGTCGTGCCGTCCGCGGCCGGTGATCGTTGTGTCTTCATAGCGCACGTTCACCGTTTCCTGTTCGCGCATGACGGTTGCTGTGGGTTTGAAAGCGACCGAAATGTAAATCGTTTCTCCGTTGCTGATTCCTCCCTGCACGCCTCCGCTGCGGTTTGTTTTGGTTCGCACTTTTCCTTCGCGCATGCGAAACTCATCGTTATGTTCCATGCCGGTCATTTTGGTGCCCGCATATCCCGATCCGATTTCAAACCCTTTTGAAGCGGGAAGACTCATCACGCCTTTTGCCAAATCGGCTTCCAGCCGGTCGAAAACCGGAGCGCCCAACCCCGGCGGGCATCCGCGGATTGCGCATCGCACGACTCCTCCCAACGAATCGCCTGCCTTGCGCGCCGCTTCGATCGCTTCGATCATCTGCGCGCTGATTGCGGGGTTTGGACAACGCACGACCGACGCTTCCACCTGCTCTTGCGTCACCGAATCCACGTCCACATCGCAGTGGATTTCACCAACGCCGCTCACCCATCCCACAACCTCAATTCCTGCGCGGTCGCGCAGAAGTTTTTTTGCAACAGCGCCTGCCGCCACTCGGCCCACGGTTTCGCGGGCGCTGGTTCGGCCTCCTCCCTGCCAATCGCGATGCCCGAACTTTGCTTGATAGGTGTAGTCGGCGTGGCTCGGTCGAAACTTCTCTTTCATCTCTTCATACGCATCCGGCCTGGCATCTTCGTTCCAAACCAACATGCAGATCGGCGTTCCCAGCGTCTTTCCTTCAAACACGCCGCTCAATATCTGAACCTTGTCGCTCTCTTTGCGCTGGCTGACGATCGAACTCTGTCCGGGACGCCTTCGATCCAGATCTTTTTGAATATCTTGTTCGCAAAGTTCCAACAGCGATGGACATCCATCCACCACGCATCCAACAGCGCCGCCATGCGATTCGCCCCAACTGGTTGTGCGGAAAAGTTGTCCAAAACTGTTGCCCACAAAGCGAAGATACCAGACGGGTAATCTTCAAATTCCGATGAGACTTCATGAGTACCAATCGCGCGCGCTTCTTGCGGCGGCCGGCGTGCCCGTTCCGAAAGGCGAAGTTGCCGAAAACGCTCAGCAAGCGCTGGCGATCGCCGAAACGATGGGTGGAAACGTGGTCGTTAAGGCCCAGGTGCTCATGGGAGGCCGTGGAAAGGCAGGCGGCGTAAAACTTTTCGATTCGGCGCAAGATGCTGCCGATTTCACGCAGCAGCTGATCGGCAAGCGGCTCAGTTCCGTTCAAAACCCTGGGGGCATCGTGGTTGAAAAAGTGCTGGTGTCCGAAAAGATCGAGATTGAACGAGAGTACTACTTGGCAATCCTTTTGGATCGCGCCAAGCAGTCCGACGTCGTGATGATCAGCGCGCGCGGCGGTGTGGACATCGAGCAGGTTGCGACGGAAACTCCCGATGCGATTGTTAAATGTTACATCAATCCCAAATGGGGCGTTTGCGATTTTGAGTTGCGGCGCGCGATCAAGCAGGCCGGCATTGATTCAAAAGCCGTAAGCCAGATGGTCTCGATGATCAAGAAACTTGTTTTTGCGTATGAACAAAACGATGCAACCCTGATCGAAATCAACCCTTGCGTGCTCACTCCGGCTGGAAAACTGATCGCAGCCGACGCAAAAGTTACGATTGACGACAACGCACTGTTCCGCCATGCCGAAATCAAGGCGCTGCGCGACGTTGCCGAAGAAGATCCGCTCGAGGTGGAAGCCAGCAAATACGCGCTGAACTACATCAAGCTGGACGGCACCATCGCCTGCATGGTGAACGGAGCCGGGCTTGCCATGGCTACCATGGACATCATCCAGTACGCCGGCGGCTCGCCTGCAAACTTCCTGGACGTGGGCG
>JAJPJR010000053.1 GCA_021324165.1 Armatimonadota bacterium | reverse complement strand
GGCTTGCATCGCGGAAAGTGTTGGACATCGCAACGCGCGATCCGCTGACTGCCGACGCGCAGATGGAAGTCGGTGACGCGCTTCATTTAATGATCAGCAAAGGACTGACGATTCTGCCGTGCATGGCAGGCGGAAAACTTTCCGGCATCGCACTGCGCGTAGATCTGATGCAAGCACTTCTTATGGATGTGGCTTCGCCAGCAGTCGAGGGCTGAGCCAAGCAACCGGCCCAAGCGGGCCTTGCGTGCGCAGAGTCAATTCCAGCCCATCGCTCACTGAGATTTCAAACGGTTGTTTTTCACCGGCTTTCAGGACGCCGCTCTTCCAAATCGAACGACCATCGAGCAGAATTTCAAAACGCGCTTCGCCTTTGTATCGCTCTTCCACCGCCGCCGCACCTTTCAAACGATCATAACTTCGATTCAGTTTCCAACGGATTTCCGAACCGCACATCACACCCATTCCCCGCATCGGAGCCCCTTGAAGCAAAATCGGCGCGCCGTCCAGCGCACCCGAACGATTGCGCACGTATCCTGCGCCAAGGGGACGTTCGCTAAGCGGTTTCAAATCCGCAAGATCGAGGTCCACCGCGCGCGGCGCGTCAATTACAAACGAAACTGAACTTCCCGGAACGCCGGCGAACGAAATCGGCGTGATTCGGTAACTATAAGCTGCGCCCGGCACAGTTTCAAAATCCCAAAACGCCAAATCGCCCATGATTCCAACGAACTCGTCGTTGCGAAACACCATGCACGCACTCACTGCATCGTCGGGAGACACTCTTGAAATCACTGCTGCGCCAGAAGCATCGAAATTCAGCGTGAACTTTTCGGGCTTGGGCGGCGCAGCGGCGCGTTTCGACGCGAACTTCACCGACCATTCCACGCGGCCTTTCGCACTGCCGTGCATTTCGATCCCGATAAACCCCTTTGCGGCGATCGGTTCAACTTTTCGGCCATCCACGACGACTTCCGCCCTTTCGAACATCTGACCGTTGACCGCCGTGCGCACATACACGGTTTCGGTTTCTCCCTGCCGCATTTCGACTGCACCTTTCAAAACGGTTTGATTCGCGTTCCACGTGGTCGAGGCACGATGATTAAACAAAAACAACGGGTTTTGCGCTGATCCGATCAGATCGGGCGAATCGGTTGTGCGAATCATGAGTGCGCGGACGGATTCAGGCTCTAATCCCACGCCGATGCTGCCAGCAGCCGAATTGATCACGCGCGCTAAATCTTGATCGAACACCGTGTAGGAGCGATCTTGACTTAGGCCAAGCGACGAAAACTGAACGGTGTGAAACTGTCTGCGAGAACTGTAGTTGAACACGTAAACCAAAGTTAGATTTTTCGATTTGACGCAAAACACCGACGGCAGACCCTCGCGCCACATGCCTTCCTTCAACTCCGTGCCCATCAACAGCCGCGCGAGCGTCTCGATGAGTTTGCTGCGCTGCGGCGTATCGGCAAAATCCACAGGCACACTTGCAGGTTTGAAATCTTGCAGGGATGCATAAAACTGGTCGAGCAGTCCGCCATACGCACCTAAATATCCCAAGCGCGACGTTTCTCGGTTCACTACCCGCGTGAACTTTATCATCGGGTGCGATTTTGAAAACTGCGCGCGAAACGTTCGGCTGCTTTCCCACATCGCCTGCGAAGGAAGCACAAAAAGATCGCCACACCAGACGGCATTTGCCAATGGAAAATCGTGCAATTTTGAGCCCAAAAAGAACACAGACCGATCGTTTTGAAACCGGCATGACTCGGCAGTTGAATTGAGTTGAAAAACTACTTTGACATCGCGGGGCGGCGCAATGGAAACGGTCTGCTCAGCGCCCACTGCATGAAACGTGAACGTGAGTTTCGTGTTCAACGTGCTCGCTTCGATTCGTTCGTTCGATACGGCCCGGAGTTTCAGCGGGACCTGTTTTCCGTTCGTCCAAATTGCGACGGGAACAACGAACGGCTGCGTCATCGCCGCCAAGCATGCGATCATCATCGGCGGCGCTCCTTAGCAAACGCAAAAACGGCCGCGGTCAGAAAACTGCTTGAACAACCGATGAGCGCACCGGCCAGCACATCGGTCGGCCAATGAACGCCGCGGTAAATGCGCGAAATGCCCACCAGCGCCGCCCATGCGATGGCGCACACGCTCCAAAGCGTTCGATTTTTTCCACAATAAAACAGCGAAAAACCCATTGCGATGCCGAACGCGGTGCAACTGTGACCGCTGGGAAAACTCGAATGAAAAATCGTTTCTCCCGGAGTAGGAATTGTGCCCTCGAAAGCCGTTGGACGCAAGCGAACCGTAACCGATTTGAACAATTGCGACGCAATTCCCGACACCGCCCAACAAACGCACAGTTGAAAAATGAGCAGGCGGGCAGACTTGATCAGCGCAACGGGAACTAAACCGGCCAGCTGGACAATGCCTACGCCCAACGTAGAAAAAGCCCAAAAAACGTTGTTCGCAAACTCGCAGTTCCAGCCCTGGTTGATCGCCCTAAGCAGGTTCAGATCAATCTCTCGAAGCCAATTCATCGAGCGCCTTTTATACCTGCGTTTTGGATGGAAGGTAAATTATGCGGCGATGAACCGAGACCTTCTCGAAACATTTCCCAATCCCAATCCAGGGCGCGCGTATCTGATCGAACACACTGCGCACGAATTCACCAGTTTGTGCCCAAAGACGGGCCAGCCCGACTTCGCGACGATCACCCTTACCTATGTTCCAGCCGAAAAATGCATCGAATTGAAGTCGCTGAAAATGTATTTGCAATCGTTCCGCAATGAAGGCGTTTTTTATGAAGCGGCGGTCAATCGAATTCTCGACGACTTCGTGGCTGTGTGTGAACCGGCCTGGGCGCGGATCGAAGGAAAGTTCGGAATCCGCGGCGGAATCGGGTCGGTCGTAACCGCAGAATACGAGTCAGAGGAGAGCCAGCCATGACACCCGAACAGGTTTTTGAACTGATAAAATCGGGCGATGAAAACGGAGTGATGGAGGCGGCCGCTGCCGATCCGTCGCTTGCCCGATCCAAAATCAACGGAGTTTCCTTAATTCTGCTTGCAATTTATTACGGACATCAAACCATCGCGCAGCGCCTCATTGACGCAGCTGGCGGCGAAATCAACCTTTTCGAAGCGGCCGCTTCGGGAAACGTTCCAAGGCTGCAAGCTTGCATCGAACAAAACCCAAACGGTGTGGATGTGTTTTCCGCAGACGGTTTCACGGCGTTGGGATACGCCGCGTTTTTTGGTCATTTGGAATCGGTTGAACTGCTGCTTGAATCGGGAGCCGACCCGAACCTCAAATCCAACAACAAAGAGTCTGTGCCGCCTCTCAATTCTGCGGTTGCCAACGGCAGCGAGGCGATCGTGGAAAGGCTGCTGCAAGCAGGTGCCGATCCGAACTCGGTGCAAGCCGGCGGCTATACGCCTTTGCACGGCGCGGCTTTTGAAGGAAAGATCGCAATCGCGCAACTGCTGCTTGAACACGGTGCAGTCCCCCAACTGCGCGACGATGCAGGTCAACTTGCGCGAGAACTTGCAGAAGATCGCGGCCACATCGAATTTGCCCGGATTTGTCCGGGGTGATTTCAGCCCGCTTTGGGCCTGAAGTCCTGCCTTAGCGGAACTCTATCTATGCAGCAGTCGTTGAAATAACCAGCGCATGTCCTCCTTTCCCTCTCCGGGAAAGATGGCTGAAAAGCCAAGCCTCGGTTGAAAAACCGAGGCTGAATTTTTATGGATATGCTTCGGCGAGCATCGTAAAAAACTCTGCGGGAATTTCGCGCTGAAAAACGATGCGCGCACGGCTGCTGCGATTTTCATCGCTGCAATCCAACACCCATGCAGGAACCGCGGCGGCGGAATCTTCCAAGCGCAAACTGATTTCGTCTCCCGGATTGAGCGGTGTGTTGGTGCAAACGCACGCTCCTCCCGCGCTGAAATTCAGCACGCTGCATCGGGTTTTTTCATCAATCGTCGCAGCCGCCGGAACCGATGGGGCATGACGACGATGCGACCGCCTGTCGCGGCGGATCACCGACTCAGGTGCTTCCAAAAGCAGAGCCTTCGCTCCAACCGCCTGCCGCTCCAAAACTTTCGCATAAAAAATCGTGAGACCGTGCTCGTCGGCATACTCCACACAATACTTTTCTGCCGGCCGAATTGGCAGGATGTCCGATTTCAAGGTCGGTGCCGAAATCCACCATCCCCTTTCGTCAATGTCCATCAGGCGCGCGGTCAGCATCGCGGGCCCCTGCCTTAGAACCAGCCGCGTGTGAAGGGCGGGAGGCGGCAGATTCAAGCGCTTTCGTCGGATTCTAAACCAGATCCACGAAAACAGCATCGAGCACAAAAACAGCCCCAAGAACACGCCGGCCGATAAAAAAACGTCGCTCATTTCGATTTGGAAAGTTCTATCTTGAATTTTTCGGATGCGTCCACATATTCCCGCACCGATTCCAGGTGCAGCAGATTGGCGTCTTGTTCCGTATCGCTGCTCCTGTCCAGCAGGAACTTTTGAATGTTTTGTACGGATTCGATGAGCAGGTTCAGTGCCAAAGAGCGGCCGGCATGGCTTTCTGTATATTTTGCCGGGGGTTTGAGCTGATCCAGATAGTTCAAAAACGCGGTGCAGCGCGACTGCAATTGTGCCAGGCGGTTTCCTACGCTTTTGTCGTTGGGCGACGTTTTGGCTTCGCCGAGCAGCGTCCGCGCCAGCGATGACAGCGAATAATAAACTGCGTCAATCACCGAAACAGTCTGCGTATATCGCGCTGCGATTTTTGCTGGGTCTTGCGAGAGCCCCATCTGATTTGCGGTTTGCAGGTCGGCCACCGAGGCGTCGAAATCGCCTTTCAAAGCAAGAGCCACAGAGCGTTTGTATCGAAGCTCGGCGGAATCGCCGTTTTTGACTGCGGTGTCATAAAACGCGATCGCTTTTTCGAAATCCAACTTTCGCAGATACAGATCGGCCATCACGGCGTTGGCCGCAGGGTCGTTCGGTTTTTTCTGGATCACCTGTGTGCCCCACGCGTACGCCTTGTCGAGCTGCCCGCCGTCGAGCCACGCCTGCGCGCCCTCGACCAAAAGGTCTTGATTATCTGGAAGCAGTTCTGCCGCGCGAGCGGCTTCATCCGCCGCCAGGAACGGATTGCCGTTTCGCCGAAGCGCTTCGATCAGTTTCAAACGCGGTTCCGGATTCATCGGATCGGCGTCCACCGCATCTCGCAGATAGGTAATCGCCGCGGCAAGGCGGTTTTCAGTCAAAGCCGCGAGCCCGCTTTCTAAAGGCTTCTTATCAATCGTTTCGGACTGATGGTTGGGCACTGTTGGAGGCCCCACGTCGGGCGGCGAAATTTCAGGGGCGCCGAACACCGTTTTCATCGGGCCGCTCGAAAGTTTCAACAGCCATGAATTCGAGATTGAAAGCGCGGTGCTTTGTTCATCCAGTTCTTGCCCCACCAGAATCGAAATCGAAGTTTCATCTTTCCAAAGCTGTTCTTTTCGCTTGGAATAGAGGACTGCCGCGGCTCGAACCAGCCCGCCTGATGTCGTAACCTTGATTCTTTCGGTCGGTTTGGCGTTGGGCTTCGCTTTTTCTTCGCCGGTTGCGCGCGTGGCTTTGCAAAACAGAATGTAGTCGGCTCCGATCACTTTGGCAAGCGCGAAGCAGTCTTCCAGTTTCGGTTTATCCGTCCACTTGTTCCATTCGCCGCTCGAAAGCGCGGCTTGCACAAGCGGATCGCCTTTGCTCCAAATGGAAACCGACACCTTGCCGGTTTTGGCGAAACTTTCGCCCAGCGCGCGCATCACATCAATGTTCGGATCGCGGTCGGTAAAATCGGTCGCCCGGTCTTGAGCGATCAGCACCAACGGCTTTTCTGCAAACGCGCACAAAAACGCCGCCAAACCAAAAACAATCGCTGCGAAGCGCACCCGCTAACCTCCCATCGCTTGGAGTTCGCGGCGGCACGAATCGGCGCCTGCCTTGTTGCCCGATTTTTCAAACAGATCAATGGCGGTTCTCAGATGGGATTTTGCGCTGTCGGTTTCACCCAAACGTTTTTGGCACCGGGCGATCAGCTGGTGGGTCAGGGCGGGTTGTTTTGACCCTTCGAGCGAACTTTCGAAATCTCTTACCGCTCCGCGGTAATCGCCCGCCTGCATCTTCTGCTGCGCAACGCGGTAAGTGTTTTCGCTCACCGCGCCGCTGTCCTGTCCCGAACCGCTGCTCGGCCTGATGTCAATCTTTCCGCGGTTGGCGGGACGTTCGTCCGACGGCTCGGGGCCGGCGGCGGGGTTTGAAGCCGCCGTACCGTTCGTCGTGTTTGGATTCTGGGTGCCTGCTGCCGCGCTGCCCGCATTGGCGTTCGTATCGGGCAGGGCTTCCGTGCCCGAAGGCTGCACGGGCTGAACCACCCAGTTATTGTTTTGATCTCTCACATAGTGGGGAGGCCTGAACGGCTCGTCGGCGCGGGGAAGGCCGCTCGACGGGTTTTGCTGAACAGGCTGCTGCGGCTTTTGCGCCGTCGGCTGGGGTTTTGGGGTCAGATCGAACCCGACCGCCTGGCTCGCCGCGTAGTTGGGAGATTCGGGGTTTTCGGCCCTTGCCTGCCTTGAGAACATCGCGATCATGAGTCCGGTAGCCATCACCAGCACTCCCGCCGCCACGGCGCTGAAAATCGCCACCGTGCGCCTGCTGCGCTGTTCGGTTTCGTCGAGTTCGGGTCCGGGGTCTGGAAGTTTCCGGCGAATCTGCTCGAGTTTCACCCGGTCCAGGGTCGAGTCCGGATTAATCAGAACGATCTGCTCATAAACCGCCGCCGCCTGCTCCAGCTCTCCTTTGGCTTCGTGCACCATGCCTTTCAGGGCGAGGGCTGAGCTGTTTTCAGGGTCAATGGCCAGCACGGATTCCGCAATGAAGAGGGGTTCATCTTGGTTCCCTTCGTGGTGCAGGGCGTAGCCTTGCGCCAGCAGACCGTCAATCTCTTCCGGCTTAATCGCTTTTACCGCCTGTTTCGGTTCGGGAAGGCGCGCGCCGCATTCGCGGCAGAACTTGCTGTCAGCGGGGTTGTCTAACTGACATTTCTCACAAACCATCGTTTTTCTCCCAAAATCTTAGACGGTTAACTCGCGCCCGGAGGTTGAACTCCGAGTGTACCGGTTTAGGCTCTGGATTCAGTCTCGTGCAGTTACCAGGATCAATCCAGGCTCCAGGTCTGCTTCTGACGTAACCGGCCTGAAGGAGGGCAAAACCAGCCGGCCTTCGCTCAGAACGAAATGAACGTCTCCATCGGCCTCATCGCTTTCGGCGCCCGATATGGAAGGCGAAGCGAACCGATCGGTGCCGATCGAAAGCGCTCCAACCGTGTACGAGTCAACGCCGTCTTTGCCGATATAAGCCGCTTCGACTCCCAGGTCTTGAAGAAAACCGGTCAGGCCGGCACAATCGTTCACGTCGCTGGCTCCCAAAATCAACGCTCGAGATGGGGCGAACTCGCCGACGAGCCTTTCAATGGCTCCCCTGATCAGGGCCGAATCACTCTGCTCTGGGAACAGTTCACCTTGCGAATCCGACCAGGCGATGCGGTTCAAAACGATGATGCCGAGGTCTTTGATGACCGCTGCCCCGGTTCGGTCCAAAAACACCGAGTGGCCGCCGAAATGCACTTTCACTCGAATGTTTTACCTAATGGTCAAAAGCCCCGAATCGGTCCTTTCTCAGACCTTGATATGCCAGGGCGAGCAGCGTTTTGAGATTCATCACATCCTCGCGGTTGTATTCAATCAGCAGGTCGAGCGCTTTGGCGTGGCCCTTGCGATATTGACGCCAAAGCGTGATCGCATCGCGTCCGGTCAATCCGTCGGTATCGGCGCTGCGCGAAAGCCCCAGCTGCCGTTCGATGTTTTTTAACCCGCCGCGATAGCCCAGCCTTCGAAGAGCGTGACAAAGGTCAATGTGAAGCTGATCGAAAGGAAGATAGGGAAACAGTTTGCGCAGCATCGGCAGATCGAAGCCCGAGCCAAAGAAGGTGACGATCAAACCTTTGTCCACCAAATAATAAGGAAACTTGTCAAGGTCTCTGCCTTTGATGTAGGCGTGAAACCGATCGCCGTCGGAGGCGCCGATCATGGTGATGGATTCAGCCGAGAAACCGCCGTCGGTCTCGATGTCCAGATACGCGATGCGGTCGGAAAACTCGGGGAACGCGCGCCAATGTTCCCGGGACGGAAGTTTGCGAACGAAATATGCATAATCTCTGCGTTCGAGCCTCGCCAGACTGTTTTTGATCACACGGGTCGCATCAACGGCGCATTTCCATCGGGTGCTCGAACCCAAATAATCGTGCCAAGAGAGCGACCCCTGCCGCCAAAGTTCGAATTCTATCGCCTCGGTAATCCCAGGCACATGCAAAAAAGTGTTCGTGAGCAAATCAGATGAAAGTCATACCTGATCCGTCTATCGAAACGCATCGGCGATGATCCATCCGCACAAACATCCCACGTACAGCACGTTGCCTCCCCACAGCACCGTTTGCGAGGCGATGATCGTGGGTGAATAATGCGACATCAGTCCGTAGGACAGCGTTAGAACTGCCACCGCGGTTACAAGCCGGCTCATGCTGAAGGTGAACGAGTTTTGAAGGAGTCCCAAAAAAACATACAGCAAGGCCGAAGCCCAAAAGTTCACAACCGCCACCAGGCCCAATGCCGCGGCAGGCGCGAGCCTTCCCGAGCTTGAACGCATCACGCTTTCCCACCTGTCCACCGTCTGGGACATCGAAAGCGCCGAACCCAAAATCACGCCGTTCACGAACAGCATCACAAAAAGCCCAACCGACCACGAACTGATGAGCGGAACATTTTCGAGCATCGGCGTTTCGCGCGCAATGGCAACATAGCAGAGCATAAAACCGCTCAGCAAACTGGTAACCACAATCGCCGCTCCCGATCGCGCTTGCGCAGACGCACGGTTTGAGGTTCGGGCCGAATTGACCAATCGAAACAGGTCTTCGTACCGCCGCTGATAGGTTCGGTTGAAAGGATCGAACTGAATCGCGAAGGCGTAATGTTTGAGAGCGAGTTGAAGGTTTTCGCGCGACCGCGCAACGTCGCCCAAAATCGCATGGGCGATCGCGTTCGCGGGTTCGATCAGCAGAACTTGATCGGCAAACTGCTTCGCCCGGTCAAAATTGCCGTGCGAAAGTGCGTTCGCGGCTTCGATCAGGATCGCGGCCGGATTTGCCTGCGGAGGACGCCATCCGGGCTGGCGCGGAGGAACGGCAGTTTCGCGTTCCCGCCGGAGCGCGAGAAACCGGTCGTATTCGATCCGGCGTTCGCGATCAATCAACACTTGATACGCCTCGTTCACGCGCATGAACTGTTCGGTTGTCGAACCGGTGCCCGTTCTGTCGGGGTGAAGCCTAAGCACCAGCCTGCGATACGCGCTTCGAATCTCTTTTTCGGTGGCGTTCTCGGGGACGCCCAGCGCCGCGTAATGGGTTTGGTTATTCGGCTGCGCCACCCGACTCCATCAACGTTGAATAGTAGCTTGTGAAGAACGTGATGACGATGTACCCGACTGCAATCGCCGCAATGATGAGCAGAACAACCGGCAGAACGCGGATCAGTTTTTCAACCCGCACGTCGGCTTCATCTTCGAACTGTTCGGCCACGTTGTTGAACATCGCTTCCATGTTTCCGGACTGCTCGCCGGTGTGCGCCATGTCAATCGTAATTCTGGGGAACACGCGCGTTCTCGCAAGCGATTCGGCGATCGGCCTGCCTTCTTGTATCCAACCGCTTGCCGGTTGAATCTTGGAGGCGATGTAATCGTTGCCGCATGCGTTAGCCGACATGGTGAGCGCCTGTCCAATCGGCACGCCACCGCCATACATCGTTGCGAAAGCCCTGCCGAATTTCGCCATCGCGAACATCTCGACTGTGCCGCCCAAATATGGCACCAGCAGTAGCGCGCGATGAAAAACGTACCGAATCGGAGGCTGCTGCATCAGCAGTTTGCCCAAAACGAGCCAAAACAGCACCACAAACACCAGCGAATATATGACGATCGGAAGAGATGCGAACGAGAACAGCGAAAACTGCGGGCCACCGTTTTTGGATGTGATTGTGCTGATCACGATGTTGGCTGCAAGCGGAATCAAGATGATCGCCGCGAGCATCATCTTGAAATGAAATGTGGCGGTTTTCAACTTGTTTCGGATTTGAATCTCTTTCGCCAAATACTCTTTCAGATGAAACAGACTTTGTTCGAGCGCGCCGCCCCGTTCGCCCAGCCGCACAAGGCTCGTTTGAAGTTCTCCAAACACTTCGGGATATTCGGCCATGCAGTCCGACATCGGTCTTCCCTGCAAAACGTACTCTTTCAGTTTGCCGATCACGTGCCGCAGTTTTGGATGGCTTGTGGTGGACTGCAAAGTATCGAGCGCGTTGATGAGCGGAACACCTGCGCGGTACATGGACCACAACTGCGCATAAAACCGCTGAAGGCTTTCGAAGTTGACGCGCCCGAAAATCGGCGCAAGAACGTTTTTGGTGAGCGGGTCGCGCGAGGCTTCGAACGGCCTTCCTTCTTTCAGTTCTTCGACCCGGAACCCGCGCTTGCCAAGCTCATCCATTGCGGCCCCGCGGCTGACTGCCTGCAGCACGCCGGTTTGGCGGGCGCCGTCGGGATCGAGCGCGGTATAGGTGAAAAGTTTGGTGCTCATCGTGTTCTAATGATTAATGTGGCCGATTTTTGCCATTCGGTTCACGGCGAATTGACGAAATCCTCGGCCTCTTGGAAAACTCGGCCGTAGTATCCCTGGGCGAGCACAAGGGCCATGATCCCCGCCGAAATGAGAACCGCAAGGCAGCCGATCGAGGCCAGGCCCACCCGCGAGCGGGCCTTTTCGATCAGGAATTCGTTGAAACTGCCCTCGACCATCTGGTCGAGCGTTCCAACCACGTCGCCTGCGTGCTCTCCCACCTGCATCAACGAAACGATGTCGGGCGGAAACAGGTTTGCCTCATTAAAGTTTTCGGACAGCGGTCTTTCTCCGCCTCGAACTTTGCCCGCCTCGGCCAGCTGCATGGCCATCGCGGCGTTCGGCACCGAGCCTGATGCGAGCATCCACGCAGTGCCCGGAGCGATGCCCGAGCGGGAAAGGTTTCTGAGAGTCCAAAGAAATGTAGTGAGCGATTCGGCTTTCGCCCTTGCGCCAAGCCCCCACGGAAGCTTCAGCACGAACTTGTGTCTTCTGATGGTTTCTTCGGTTCTTGCGATCCGCAAGCGCACAAGCAGATAGATCACGAACAACACACCCATGATCGGCAGCGTGGGAAACAGCAAGAATTTAGAGTACGCAATCAGGAATCCAGTGGACGTGCCGATTCTTAGTCCCGCCCAAAAAGCGCTGGGCAAAGGAAGACTGAGCGCAACCGCGATGAGGCCCTGCCAACTGAGCAGCTTCAAAAACCAGAACCATCGTTTGAACGATGCGGACTCGGAAAAATGCTGCGCGAGTTGATCGAGAGCCTGCGGCAGGAAACCGCCGAATTCTCCTGCCCGGACCATTCCCACTGCGTTATGAGGAAACAGGTCAACATATTTTGCCATCACACCGCTGATGGTGCCGCCTTCGATCGAAGCGCTGCTGATCTCTTCGGATGCGCGCTGAAGATATCGGTTGGACGTTCGGCTGGCGATGGAATGAAACGCTTCGTGCGGATTGATTCCCGCCTTGGTAAGCGATGCGGCTTGTGAAAAGAAATAAAACAGCTGCGAATCCGACGCTTTGCCCGTCCGGATGAGCTGAGTTTGCTGCGGCGCAGCATCGGGGCTCTGAACTCGAACGTTGCGAAACCCTCGGCCTGACAGGCTGCGCACGGCTTCGGCGGAGTCGGCTGCGCTGATCGTGCCGTCCATCTGCTTCCCGCTCGAATCAATCGCGGTGTATCGAAAGAACCCCATGTTCAAACACCTGGCTTTTTTGCGACTGAATTGTATCCGAACGAAGGATTTGCGCAACCGACAATCCGTCGCAGCAGATCAGGCCGGGGTCAAGATCGGCCAGCGGCTCGAGCACAAACCTTCGCTCGCACATTGCGGGGTGCGGAAGCCGGAGTTCGGAATCAGGCGGAGATTTCAAACACGCTCCTTGATCTATGGCTAACAGGAGATCAATATCCAATTCGCGCGGGCCGTTGCGTTCGCGCGCGATGCGTCCGCACTCTTTCTCGATCGTCTTTGTGAGCACAAGCAGTTTTGCAGGATCCAAAGAAGATTCCAGCTTTGCAACCGCGTTGAGGAACGGCGGTTGATTGATCACATACATCGGCGCGGATTCATAAACTTTGGAAACTCCCACGACTTTGCCCGCACGCAGGTCGAGAACGTTGACCGCCAACTGCAGGTTCGCAAGCCGGTTTCCCAAGTTCGAACCAAGACCTAAATAGTAGATCAAAGCAGAAACTCCAACGGCTCTTCGATCATTTCGCTTGGGTTTGGCGACCAGTTTTCTGGTTGGATCGGGCCGTAGACCGCGGCATCGTGTCCTCCGCGATACGCCCAGCCTTGATCGCCATACGACCAGTGCCAGTATTCGCTTGGATAGTTCGTTAGACCTCCTGCGGCGAGCGCTTCGCGCAGGATTTTTCTGTGCAGAGCGGCGGTTTCCGAGAGTCCCCGCGCATCGGCAGGATACGCTTTTCTGTCGCGAACCGCAAACGGCGAAACCATGTCGAGTTCTTCGTTCTGATCGTTTGCGAGCATCACGTCCACCGCTCCTCCCGTGGAGTGCGGAGGCGGAACCTTGGAATGCAAAGGCGCAGTGAACCGATTTGTGATTCGCCTTAGCGCAGCATCGCTGTATTCCGGATGGCGTGTTTTCCATCGCAGGAACGCTCCGAGCCACATACGATGCTGAATGTGCGGCGGGCGCCAGCCTTCGATGACGGCCAGCTTGTACCCTTGGGGAAGCGCGTCGGCCGCCTTGTGCAGGAACTTCACAACTGATTCGCGCGCGAGCGCCGCGCGTTCGTACTTCCAGCGCGGCTTTGCTTGGATGATCCGCTCGTGGGTGCCCAGATACGGCACGAGTTTCTCGCCGCATTCGATGATCGGTACTTTTCGAAGCAGCGTGACGGGTTCGGCGGGAGACGGTTTTCCAAAAGCAGGCATGCGTATCTGATAGACTCAAGATTGTGGCTAAAGTTGCCGTTGTTACGGGGGGTGCAGGCGCACTGGGCCGCGCCGTGTGCGCGTGGTTTGATCGCGCGGGCTATTCCGTGTTCTTGAACGGAATCTCGGAATCGGAGCGCGAGAACTATCGCGGCCCCGGGCAGCTCGACATCGTGGATCTTTCAATCGAGGATCAATGCCGCAAATGGGCTGCGACGCTTCCTGAGCGGGTGCACGCCGCGGCACTGATCGCCGGAGGGTTCTCGATGAAGCCGATCGTTGAACTGGATTCGTTGGAAATAGAAAAGATGATGGCGATGAATCTGCTCAGCGCTGCGCTGACGCTTTCTGCGCTCACGCCAAAACTGACTGCCGCCGACGGTGCGAGCGTGGTGATGGTTGGAAGCCAAGCGTATACGGGAGCGCCCGGCATGGCCGCGTATGCGGCGGCAAAGGCTGCGGTCGTGAGCCTTGCGGCGAGCGCCTCGATTGAACTAAAAAAGCATCGCGTGCGGGTGAATTCGATTCTGCCGGATGTTATTGACACGCCTGCGAACCGCGCCGCGATGCCCGGTGCGAATTTCGATGAGTGGCAGAAACCGGAGGAGATCGCGGAAGTTATCGGGTTTTTGTGCTCCGATTCGGCGCGCGTGATCACGGGCAATGCGCTGAGGCTTGGGCGATGAATTTCAAACAGTTTTATTTAGAAAACGGCTACGTGCTTCTGCCAGCGATGATGACCTCTGAGCAGATCGAGGAGATGCGCCGCGAAACCGACCTTTTGATTGAACGCGTGAAAACCGCCTCGCGCGATTCCAGTTTTTTGTGGGGCGGAAAATGGCTCTCGGAAGATGAACGCAAAAACCTGGAGATTGATGGAGTTCACGATCCGCAGTTTCATTCTGCAGCGTTCAGCAGGCTGCTGGTGAACTGCGACGGGGTGCTCGACGTGGTCGAGCAGATCATCGGCCCGAACATTCAACTTCATCACACCAAACTGATTGCCAAACAACCGGGAGTCGGCGCGCCGTTTCCGATGCATCAAGACAAGCCGTACTTTCCGCACACCAAGGATTCGATGCTGGCAGCCTATTTTCATTTTGATGATGGAACCGTTGAAAACGGCTGCCTGCACGTGGTGCCCGGATCGCACCGGCTGGGAGACCTCCCGGTGCAACCGGATGGGCTGTATCTGGATCAGCGAAAGTATCGGCTGGAAGATGCCGTGCCGCTTGAAGCAAAGGCAGGTGATGTAGTGCTGTTCAGCTACCTGACGATTCACGGCAGCGGGGTCAACCGAAGCGAAAACCAGCGGCGGAACTGGCTTGTGCAGCTGCGATCGGCGGACGACGTGCCCGCCGTTGACTGCCATCGTTCCCGCGGGCAGGGCATGATGCTGCGCGGGTTCGATCCTTTGGTGAGAATGACGGCGCTGTAGGCCAATCATTTTTGCGAGGTTTTTGCGGTTTGACGTTCTGGTGCGAATAACCTGGGAAAACTGCGTTATACTGGCTCTAATAGTGTGATTGCGAGCGGCCCGCATGCTTGTCAGGGTGCACGAGCGGCGGACTCAGCCAGCCTTTGGCTGGAAAGGAGAAGAGTGATGAAATGGCTCGTAACGATCGCGGTTTTTGGCGCGGGAGCCTCGGCCTGCGCGATGCCCTTATTCCCCCATATCACCGGCCACGACTTCAACTTCGGTGCCTGGAACTCGAACGGAGTACCGGAATGGTCTACGAACGGAACTGCGCCTGATTCCCTCACTTATCTTCCATCGGAGCTCGATACTGAGGTTACGGGCTATTGGCCCGCTTGGCCGGCTCCTCCTGTGTTTCCTGTCTTCAATGGCGGCGGCGCGTTCGGAGGCGATTTTGTGATGAATGTGGTGTTCACGGGACAAGACGCTCCGTACATCGGCGGCGGCTCGACGATTGACGTGAGCCTGACCGGAACCGGCGGCGGGCCAGGCCCCGATTTGTTGATTTTCGGCTCGATTCCTGGAATGGGAGTGCCGTTTGGACTTTTGTGGGCGCTCGATTTGGACACCGTGTCGCTGTACGGGTATTCGGGCGGCGACGCGTACGTTTTGGAAGGCGGCGGAACGATCGTGGGCGGCGCGATTCCCGATATGTTCCGCCTGAACGGCCAGCGTGGAGTAATGCGCGGACATCTGGACTTTTTCGACAAGCCGGCGGGTTGGATCCCCTCGCTGTATCATCCGCTGCGCGACGACCGTCAGTTCCAGATTCGGGCGGCGTTTTCGGGCGAGACCGGAGTCGGGGATATCGTTCCCGAGCCTGGGACGATGATTGCGATTGGAGCCGGATTGACTCTGCTGGCGGCGCGTCGAAGAAAACGGTGACCGCTTCGACGGAATGACGAAACGGCTCTCTTTTCCAACTGAGAGCCGTTTTGTTTTACGCAAGCGCCAGATGTGAGCCGACTTTTTTGAAAGCCGCAAGCGCGGCTTCGAGATCGCCGAGGGTGTGCGCCGCGCTGGGCATGGTTCTGATTCGCGCCTTGCCGCGGGGAACGGTCGGATAGGTGATTGAAAGCGCGTACACGCCTTCTTCCCACAACATCGCTTCCATCTGCTGCGATTTGGCTTCGTCGCCGACAAAAACCGGGGTGATCGGGGTTTCGCTTCCCATGGTGTCGAACCCGGAGTTTTTCAGTTCCTGCTTCCACCATTTTGCGTTGTCCCAAAGTTTTCGCATCGGCTCGGGATCGGTCATCATGATCTCGATCGCTGCGATGAGGGCGGCTGCAGTGCAGGGAGGCAGGGCTGTGCTGAAAAGGTATGGGCGCCCGCGATTGATGAGCCACTCTTTCAACGGCTTCGATCCGGCGATGTATCCGCCCACCACGCCCAGCGCTTTGCTGAGCGTTCCCAACTGAATGTCAACGCGGCCGTACAGATTGAAATGCGAGGTGGTGCCGGCGCCGCACTTTCCCAAAACACCGCTGGCGTGCGCATCGTCCACCATCACGAACGCGTCGTACTTTTCGGCCAGCGCAACGATGTCGGGGAGCGGCGCGATGTCGCCGTCCATGCTGAACACCCCATCGGTGATGATCATTCGTTTTTTGAATCTTGCTGCGCGTTTGAGAATCTCTTCCAGATGGTTCATGTTTTTGTGCTCATAAACCCAGCCTTCGGATTTTCGATACTCGGCGGAACTCAGCCTGACGCCGTCAATGATGCTTGCGTGATTGAGTTCGTCGCTGATCACCACGTCGTCGCTTGTTAAAACCGCCGGAATGCACCCGCTGTTGGCGGTGAACCCGGAGGTGAACACGAGCGCGGCATCAACGTTTTTGAGTTCGCAGATTTTCTGCTCCAACTGATCGTGGACTGTCATGGTGCCGCCGATCCATCGCACCGCGCCAGCCCCCACTCCCCACTCTTCGACCGCGCGGACAGCGGCTTCGCGGACTTTCGGGTGGTTGGCAAGGCCCAGATAGTTGTTGCTGGACATGTTCACGACCCGCTTGCCGTTCATCACGACCGAGCCGCCTGCTGGGGTTTCCAGAATGCGCGGCTGTTTGTACAGGTGCTGGTCTTTTAAAGTTTGGAGTTGTTCGGCAAGCCAGGATTGCAGCGTTGGGTTCATCGAGGTTTTGAGTCTACTCGGAGCGGTAAAGTTGGGCCCAATGAATCGCAATCGTTTGCCTCGCGCCGTTTGGGCGCTAGGCTGGGTGAGTTTTTTTGCCGATGTTGCAAGCGAGATGGTGTTCCCGATACTTCCTTCATTCATCGCTTCCACTTTGGGGGCTGGGGCTGCCGGTTTGGGAATCGTGGAGGGGATCGCCGACTCCACCGCCTCGATTTTCAAACTGATTTCGGGCTGGATTTCGGACCGGCTGCCGAAAAGGCTGCCTCTGGTTGTTGGGGGGTACTCGCTGACCGCTATTTCGAGGCCGCTGATCGGGATGGCGACCGGCTGGCCTATGGTCGCAGTTTTCCGGTTTTTTGATCGCATGGGCAAAGGGTTAAGAACCGCTCCGAGGGACGCGGTTTTGTCCACATCGGTGGACGCTTCGATGCGCGGCCGAGCGTTCGGACTGCATCGTTCGATGGATCACGCGGGGGCGGTGGTCGGGCCGCTGATCTGCGCGGCGCTGCTTTGGAGCGCGGTTTCCATTCGACAGTTTTTTTATTGGGCGTTGATTCCGGGACTGCTCGCGGTCGCTTGCATTCTGCTGTTCGTTCGAGAGGACGCTCCCGCACCCTCCAACGCCCGAGAAGAACGGAGTGCCGAAGACGGTTCGAAGATTCCTTCGGCATTTCGAAAGTATCTGGTTTGCGTCGGCCTTTTTTCTCTGGGCAATTCGAGCGATGCGTTTTTGTTATTCAGGTTTCAGCAACACGGCGTGGCGCTTGCGTGGATTGCGGTTTTGTGGGCGGCGCATCACTTGGTGAAATCGTTCTCGACTTACTTCGGCGGAACGTGGGCTGATCGTTTTGGGCGGATGCCGATGATCATTTTGGGATGGGCGGTCTTCTGCATCGTGTATCTTTGTTTCGGCTTCGCGGCGACGACGTGGCTGATGGCGGCGGTGTTTATGCTGTACGGCGTTTATTTCGGGCTTTCGGAGCCTGCGGAGAAAGCGGTTGTTGCCGATCTTGTCCCTGCCGAATCGCGTGGCAGCGCGTTCGGCCTGTTCCATGGAACGGTTGGAATCATGGCCCTGCCAGCAAGTGTATTGTTCGGGCTGTTATGGGCGAAGTTTGGAGCAGGCACGGCTTTTGGGTTCGGAGCCGCGCTGGCGATCGCCGCATCCACACTGTTGGTTGTGTTCGTTAGACCGGAACTGGCTCGGCATACGGGAACATGAGTTTGGATTGAGGAGTATCCACGATGCTTTTGCCATGCTGAATGAAATACTCATACTCATGAGGAAACACCTTGAGCGCGGCGACGATGGGCCAAGCGGCGGCATCGCCGAGCCCGCAGAATGACCGGCCGTCAATCTGCGCGCAGATCTGTTTTAGAAGATTGATATCTTCTGGCCGCCCGCCGCCCTTGATGATGCGGTCATGAATTTGGAACAGCCAATCGGTTCCTTCGCGGCATGGCGTGCATTTGCCGCACGATTCGCGCATGTAAAACTTTGCCGTGCGCCACATCAGGGCCACGATGCAGGTGTGTTCGTTGAAGAAGATGCAGCCGCCGCTTCCCACCATGCTCCCCACTTCGCCAATCTCTTCGTATCCGATCACGGCTTTCGCAACGGATTCGGCGTTTAGAATCGGCACAGACGAACCACCTGGAATGCACGCTTTGAGCGCGCCGCCTTTGATGCCCCCTGCAAGTTCCAGCAGGTCCGAAAGCTTGGTGCCGAATTCGATTTCATAGTTCCCCGGCTTGTTCACATGGCCCGAAACGCTGAAGATTTTGGTTCCACGAGAGTTTTTGGTTGACGCTCCCATTGCGGCGTACCAATCTCCGCCGTTTTGAATGATGTGCGGCGCGCAGGCGAACGTTTCTACATTGTTGATGAGCGTAGGCGAATCCCACAAACCGGCGATGGTCGGCAGCGGAGCATGCGGAGCCTTCAAACGAGGCATTCCTCGTTCACCCATTAAACTGCTCATCATGGCACTTTCTTCTCCGCACTCATAAGAGCCTGCGCCAAGGTGAACGTGAAGATCGAAATCCCAACCCGTGCCTTGAATGTTTTTTCCCAGAAGGCCTTCGGCATACGCTTCGTCAATCGCCGATTTGACGGCCCTTGCGCAGTCCATGAATTCGGCTCGGATGTAGATGTAGCCGACGTCGGCCTGCGTTGCCCATCCTGCGATCATCATTCCTTCGATCACCTGATGCGGCGTTGATTCCATCAACTCTTTATCTTTAAAAGTTCCGGGTTCGCCTTCGTCGGCATTGCACAAAACGTAATGGCGTTTGGTTTTCTGTTTTGGAATGCCGTTCCATTTGATCCAGGTCGGAAAGCCTGCGCCTCCTCGTCCGCGCAGGCCGCTTTTTTTGATTTCGTCAATCACGGCTTGGCGATCCATGGCCAACGCTTTTTGAAATGCGGCGTAGCCGCCAATGCGGCGATATTCGTCCAGCGTGCGAGCCTTGTGTTTGAGAAGCAGTTTCAGTTCGGGCATAGGGCAAGCGCACCTATGATACTCCGCCGCTTGCAGGGTACATTATGATTTCCCCATGAACCTGCCCATCGAGGAGTTGACTCCCAGACAGATTGTGTCGGAACTCGACCGGTATATCGTAGGCCAGTCGGACGCGAAGCGAGCGGTCGCTGTGGCGCTGCGCAACCGGTATCGGCGGCAGAAACTTCCGCAGGATCAGCGCGACGACATCATTCCGAAGAACATTTTGATGATCGGGCCGACCGGAGTGGGCAAAACCGAGATCGCACGCAGGCTCGCGCAGCTGGCGAAAGCCCCGTTCATTAAAGTGGAAGCCACAAAATTCACCGAAGTTGGATATGTGGGGCGGGATGTTGACAGCATCATCCGCGATTTGGCTGCGACATCGGTGAGGATGGTGGAAGCCGAAAAAATCGAGGAGGTGAAGCCGGAGGCATCGGAACGCGCAATTGACCGCATCACCGACATTTTGGTGAAGCCGCCTTCGCGCGGTTCCAGCTCTTCTTTCTCCCTTTTCGGTCACCCTTCCGAAGAGCAGCCGCGCTCGGAAGAAACGGAGCAGAACGATAAACGGGTTTGGGAAGCGTATGAGCGTCAAAAGCGAAAAGTTCGCGAACAGGTGTTGAGTGGTGCGCGGGACGATGAGAAAATCGAAGTTGATATTGAAGAGTCGGCGTCACCGTTTTTGCAGGTGTTTTCTCCGCAAGGGATGGAAGAGATGGGGTTCGACATCGCCAACCAGATCGGGGGAGCGTTTGGACACCGGACTTCACATCGGCTGGTGACCGTCGCCGAAGCGAAATCTCTGTTCGCCGAAGAAGAGGCTCGAAAGCTGATTGACCGAACCGCGATGATGCGCGAAGCGGTTCAGCGCGCGGAGCAGACCGGAATTGTTTTCATTGACGAAATTGACAAAGTCGCAGGCAGAACGGGCGGTCACGGACCTGATGTGTCGCGCGAAGGTGTGCAGCGCGATCTGCTGCCGATCATCGAGGGCTCGACGATCCAGTCGAAATTCGGCCCGATCCGCACCGACCACATCTTGTTCATCTGCGCCGGTGCGTTTCATATCAGCAAACCGAGCGATCTGATTCCGGAGCTGCAGGGACGGCTGCCGATTCGTGTGGAACTGCAGGATCTTTCGGAAGCCGACTTGAAGCGCATTTTGCTGGAACCCAAAAACGCGCTGACCAAACAGTATCAACAGCTGCTGGCTGTGGAGGGCGTTCAGCTGGAATTCAGCGACGATGCGATTGACGAGATCGCGAAAATGGCGGCCGAGGTGAATTCGCGCTCAGAAAACATCGGCGCGCGAAGGCTGCACACCGTTTTGGAGCGGCTGCTGGATGAACCGATGTTCGATGCGCCCGATGGCGGATCGAAGCGCGTTGTGATTGACGCGGACACCGTAAAACAAAGGCTTTCTGGTCTTGTGGCGGATGCCGATCTTTCAAGGTACATCTTGTAAATGCGTTTCGACCCGCTTCGGATTGGGCTGTTTGCCGAACTGTTCGCAAGCGTTCCTGAAGAGATGGGCAGCGTGCTCGAGAGGTCATCGTTTTCGCCGAACATCAAAGAGCGAAGGGACTATTCTTGCGCGGTGTTCGATGCGAACGGCAGGCTGGTTGCTCAGGCTTCGCACATACCGGTTCATCTTGGCGCGATGGAGTTTTTGATGCGCAAGTGGCTGGAAAGCGGACCGGAAATTGAACCGGACAAGCATTACTTTACGAACGATCCTTATTTCGCGGGGACGCATCTGCCCGACATCACGGTGCTGCGAGCGGTGGATTGGAATGGCGGGCGGATCGGGTACTTGGCTTCGCGCGCGCACCATTCGGACGTGGGTGGAACTTCTCCTGGAAGTGTTGCGCTCGTGCAGTCCATCGAAGACGAGGGCGTGCGGATCGTTCCGAGCGAAATGAGTTGGGATGCGATGCAGGCGTTTGCAGAAAAAACGCGGCAGCCGAAAGAAAGGCGGCTCGATCTTTCTGCGCAGATTGCCGCGGCAGACATCGGAGTTCGGCGTTATTTGACGCTTGCTCAAAAGTACGGATCAGAGTTTTCTGGGTTGGTGGATCAATGCCTTGCATACACCGAACTGCTGACGCGAAGGGCGATTGAGAGCATTCCGGATGGAGAGTATTTCGGCAGCGACCGTTTGGAAGATGTTCCGCATGCTGGAGGCTTTTTAGAAATCAAATTGCGCATTCAAGTGAAAGGCGATTTGATCACATTCGATTTCGATGGAACGGCGCGGCAGGCGGCGCTCGGAATCAATGCGACCGAGGCAGTCGCCAGGAGCGCGTGTTATTATGTAACCCGTTGTTTGACGGCGTTGAACTTTACGAACGGCGGATGTTGGATTCCTGTGACCGTAATCGCTCCGCCGGGGACGATTGTGAACGCGGTGCATCCGGCGCCGGTGGTTGCGGGAAATACCGAAACGAGTCAGAGGATTGTTGACGCTGCGTTCCGCGCGTTGAGGTGCGCTCTGCCCGACGTGATTCCGGCGTGCAGCCAGGGAACGATGAACAACGTGGCGATGGGCGGTTCGGATTGGGCTTATTATGAGACGATCGGCGGCGGCTGCGGCGCGGGTCCGCGGTTGGATGGCGCGAGCGGCGTGCATTGTCACATGTCGAACACGCGAAACACTCCGGTGGAAAGTTTAGAGGTTGACTATCCGATTCGGGTTTTGAGATACGAACTTCGAGACGGTTCTGGCGGCGAAGGACTGCACAAGGGGGGCAGCGGAGTCGTTCGGGAATTTGAATCTCTTTCTGACGGCACGACAACAACCGTTGTGAGCGAAAGGCGGATCGAACGGCCCTGCGGCGCGCACGGAGGAGATCCGGGATCGGCGGGCAGAAATGTGATGATTCGCGATGGAATTCCGCGGGATTTCGGCGGCAAATTTGTGGTGGAAATGCGTGCCGGCGACGTGCTGAGAATTGAGACTCCGGGCGGCGGAGGATGGGGCAAAAAGCGTTGAATTGCGCGCGCAATTTCGGCTCCGTTTCGGGTATCATTTTCGTCATTCCTGTGGCAGGTTTTCTCCGCAAAAATGGCTAAACGAAAAGACGATATTCCGCCGCCCGAGGAAGATTCGGGCGAACAGGAGTCATTGCTCCAACAGGTTACGAGTTCTTATACAGCCGAAAACATTCAAGTTTTGGAAGGTTTGGAAGCGGTGCGCCAGCGTCCCGCGATGTACATCGGCGATACGGGGATGCGGGGATTGCATCACCTTTTCAACGAAGTGCTGGACAATTCGATTGACGAGGCTTTGGCCGGGCATTGCGACACGAGTATTGGCAGGCTGCATGCCGACAAGTCGGTGAGCGTTTCGGATAACGGCCGCGGAATTCCGGTAGGGATTCACGAGGAGAAAGGGGTTTCTGCATTAGAGGTGGTGATGTGCACCCTGCACGCAGGAGGCAAGTTCGGCGGCGGCGGTTATCACGTTTCGGGCGGCCTTCACGGCGTGGGTGTTTCTTGCGTGAACGCGCTTTCTGAGGTGTGCGAAGTAACCGTGCGGCGCGACGGCAAACAGTATTATCAAAAGTATGCGCGCGGGGTTCCGGTGGAGCCGGTGAAAGAGATTGGCAAGGCAACCGACACAGGCACCACAACGCGGTGGTGGGCCGACCCACAGATTTTCGGAGACTATAAGTACGACGCGGCGATTTTTAAGGCGCGGATGCGGGAACTCGCTTACCTGAACCCTCAGGTGAAAATCGTGTTCGAAAGTGAAATCAATCCGGATAACAACGAGACGTTTCATTTCAAGCAAGGCATCCGCGAACTTGTCGAAGCGCTGAACGTTGGTGCGAATACGCTTCACAAGCCGATTTATTTCAAGAAAGTCAAAGACGAAGTGGAAGTGGAATGTGCTCTTCAGTACACTTTCGATTCGAAAGAAACGATCTTGAGTTATGCCAACAACATCAACACGATCGAAGGCGGGACGCACGCGAGCGGCGCGAAGACCGCGCTCACACGCGCGATCAATCAATACGGGCGCAAAGCGAATTTGATCAAAGAGAAAGAGGCGAACTTCACCGGCGAAGATGTGCGCGCGGGCCTGACTTTGGTCATCGCCGTGAAACTTTATCGGCCGCAGTTCGAGGGCCAAACCAAAACCAAACTTGGCAACGGCGAAGTGGAAGGCATCGTCAGTTCGGTTTTCTTTGAAAGCGTGATTCAGTTTTTGGAAGAAAACCCTGCGATCGCTAAGCGCATCATCGAAAAGGCGAGCGTGGAACAGCGTGCCCGCGAGGCCGCGCGCAAAGCGATCGAAGCGGTGAGACGCGGAAACGCCGTGGACAATTACGGCTTGGCCGCAAAACTTTCCGACTGCATTGAAAAAGACCCGACGCAAGCGGAACTGTTCATCGTCGAGGGAGATTCGGCCGGTGGATCGGCAAGAAACGCGCGCGACCGAAGAACGCAAGCCGTGCTTCCCATCAAGGGCAAAATTCTGAACGTACAAAGAGCGCGGGTGGATAAAGCGCTCGACAACGAAGAGATCAAAGCGCTGATTTCGAGCTTGGGGACTGGAATTGATCACCCGATGCTGCGTGAAGGAGAATCAGAAAACGGCTCCAACGGCGCATCGGGTTCGTTCGACATTTCCAAACTTCGCTATCACAAAATCATCATTCTTTCCGATGCGGACGTGGATGGCGAGCATATTCGGACGCTGCTGCTCACGTTCTTTTATAACTACATGCAGCCGCTTATTCAAAACGGTCACGTGTACTTTGCGAAGCTTCCTTTGTTCGTGGTGAAAGCCGGCAAAGATGAACGGTTTTATGCCGCCGATGAAAAAGAGCGCGACGAAATCATTGAAAGTTTGAAGAAAAAAGACGTGCAAGTGACCCGATTCAAAGGCTTGGGCGAAATGGAAGTCGAAGAACTTGAAGAGACCGCGATGAATAAAGACAAGCGGGCGCTGGTGCGCGTGGAGTTAGGAAGCGACGACGCACAAGAAGCGGGGCTGATTTTCAACCGCCTGATGGGAGAAAAAGTCGAGCCGCGGCGCGAGTTCATCGAGCAGCACGCCAAAGAAGTTACCGACGTTGACTGGCACTATTAGCGGATGTCGCGCTGCTCGTTTGCGTGAAGTTGGGCTTTCACAATCTCGTCGGCAAGCCTGATCGTGCCCGAGCCAGGATCGGAGCGAAGTTTTTCGATCAGCGCATCAATCTCTGCTTCATCAACCGGGCCGATATAAGCGTCACTCACTTGGAGCACCGGCGCTCGGTCGCATGCATCCAAACATTCCACTTCTTCCAAAGTGAAAACTCCATCTTCGGTGGTTTCGCCAAAATCAATGCCGAGTTTGGCTTTCAGGCGCTCTGCGATGCGATACGCGCCGCAAACTTGACACGTGAGGCAGGTGCACACTTCGATCAGATGCCGGCCCACGGGATGCCCCACGTGGTACATCGTATAAAACGTGGCGACGCCTTCGATTTCGGCATAACTTCTTTGCAAGCGAACGGCCACTTCGGCGATCGCTTCGGGCGGCAGATAACCTCCATATTCGCGCTGGGCAATCCACAGCGTTGGGAGAATCGCGGATTTTTTGTCGGGATAATGCGTGAGCAGCGCTTCGAGTTCTTGCACCGCCTGGTCAGAAAACTTCAATTCAACTTGTTCGGGATTTGGGGCTTTCGGACGCCCTCGAGAGTTTTCCAAATGAATCGTTTCCATCGTTATCTGTCAATCTCTCCAAGCACAATGTCAATGCTGCCGATGATGGCAACCACATCGGCAATCAGATGGCCGATGCACATCGGCTTCAGCGCCTGCAGGTTCATAAAACTGCTTGGCCGAACGTGCCAGCGGTACGGAGTGTTGGTTCCGTCGCTGACGATGTACCAACCGAGTTCGCCTTTCGGACCTTCAACGGCCGCGTACGCTTCGCCCACTGGGGTGTGAAAACCTTCCGTCCACAGTTTGAAATGGTGGATGAGCGATTCCATCGAACTGTCGAGTTCTTCGCGCGGCGGCGGCACGACCTTTCGGTCGCTGCTCGACCATGCGCCGCCCGGCAGCCCGTCAATGGCTTGTTGCAGAATTTTTACCGATTCGCGCATTTCGGCGAGCCTCACCAAGAACCGGTCATAAACGTCGCCGTTCTGCCCAACAGGAATCTGAAAGTCGTATTTTTCGTAACCGGAATACGGATTCGATTTGCGCAAATCCCACGGCTCTCCGGAGCCGCGGATGATCGGCCCGGAAAGTCCCAAAGCGTAGCACTGATCGGTTGTGAGTTTGCCGATGTTGCGCGTGCGTCCGATCCAGATCGGATTCGTCACGAGCAGCGCTTCGACATCGGAAAGCGCCGATGGAAACTGTTTCAAAAATGTGCGCAGCGCCTGTTCGAAACCTTCGGGCATGTCGCCGCGCAAACCTCCCGGCACGATCCATGAAGGCATCATGCGCACGCCGCTGAACATTTCGAACATGTCGAGAATCTTTTCTCGCTCGGCGAAGATCCAGAAAAACGGCGTCATCGCTCCCAAATCGAGCGCATGGGTGCCAAGCCAAACGCAGTGCGATGCGATGCGGCTGAGTTCGGCAAGGATCACTCGAAGCGCCTGACCGCGGGGCGGAATTTCGATCTGCAGAAGTTTTTCCACCGCCAGCGCATGCGCCAGGTTATTGTTGTTTGCAGAAAGGTAATCCATGCGATCGGTCATGGTTACGCATTTCAGATACTGCTGATATTCAGCCTCTTTTTCCATTCCCGTGTGCAGATAACCGATCTGCACATCCAGATTCACGATCGTTTCGCCTTCGAGTTCCAAAACAACCCGCAAAACGCCGTGCGTGCTTGGGTGCTGGGGACCCATGTTGACAACGAGCGTGTTTTCTCCGATCTTTTCGAACCGGGTTTCGGTGCTCGGCATAAAGGTGGATTCAGGCATGGCTATCTTCCGCTCACTTCCTCAGATCCGGTTTTGCCTTCGAAACTTTCTCCGGCGTGCGGCTTCGGCTCATCTTCCACGGCCGGGCCTTTTGTGCCCTGGGCAAACGTTACATCTTCGCCGCCCAAAGGAAACTCTTTTCGAAGCGGAAAGCCGACCCAATCGTCGGGAAGAAGAAACCGCTCCAGTTTTGGGTGGCCTTCGAAAACCACGCCGAAAAGGTCCCACACCTCTCTTTCGGGATACTCCGCTCCCGGAAAGACGGTGATCAACGAAGGAACCGATTCTCCGTCATCCAAGCCGACTTTCAAAAACAGTCGCGAAAAATACTTGGGCGAATAGAGGTTGTAAATGACCTCGAAACGGCCCTGCAGGTCGCGCGGTTTCGTCCACCGGCTGTAGTCTGCGCAGGTGATGTCAGAAATGTATTTGTAAGCAAGAGCATCGTCATCGCGAAGAAACTCGGCGACTTCCAACAAACGGTCGCGCGGAACGCAAACGAATAGGTCGCCCAGTTTCTCGATAAACTTCAG
>JAJPJR010000029.1 GCA_021324165.1 Armatimonadota bacterium | reverse complement strand
TTCGCATGCGAGCTCCCATGCGGCGTTGGCATCAAGATAGTTGTTGAAACTCATCTCTTTGCCCCACAACTGCTTGCCAGCGCAGGCTCCTTTGGTTTCGAACGGCCTTGTATACAGTGCGGCTTTCTGATGCGGGTTTTCACCGTAGCGAAGATCGCGGGATTTTCGAAGACCGATCGTGAGCGTTTCGGTGAGCAGATCTTCGCTCAAGTATTCGGCGATCAAGGAGTCATAAAACGCGGTATGCGCGAACGCTTTCGCCATCAGGCGACGGCGGATCGCAGGATCGTCCTTCTCGACCAGCCTTAGGGCGATGGCATAATCGTTCGGATCAACGACGACGATTACGTTTTCGGCGTTCTTGGCGGCGGCGCGGATCATCGCGGGCCCGCCGATGTCAATCTTTTCGATGATTTCATTACGCTGAGCGCCGGACAGCACTGTCTGTTCGAACGGATAGAGATTGACCGCCAAAAGTTGAATGGGCCGAATGTTCAGCTCGCCCATCTCTTGCTTGTGCTTCAGGTCATCGGGTTTGGCGAGCAGACCGCCATGCACTTTCGGGTGGAGAGTTTTGACTCTTCCATCGAGAATCTCTGGCATTCCGGTGTAGTAGCTGATTCCCATCACATCCAGTTGGTTTTCTTGAAGGTGGCGCGCTGTGTTGCCTGTGCTGAGGATTTCGAAACCGTGCCCGATGAGCGCTTTCGCAAAATCAACGATGCCGGTTTTGTCTGATACCGAAAGAAGCGCGAGGGGTTTCATGGCAGACGTTCGCAGAGTGTATCCAAAACTGCGATCAAAGATCTTCTTGACGATTCGAACGAAACGTTTTCGAACGGCGGCACGTGCACGAACCCGACTTTGAGATTCGGCATCAGTCGGGCGCATTGAAAAAACGCGTAGTTGCAAAGGTAGGTTCCCGCGTCATCGGAAAACGTGCATCCTTCATTCGGCTCGGGCCAATCGGAAAATAGCGTCGTGACGATCTGCTGCGGCGCATCGGGATCAATGACTCCGGTGTGGAGACTGACGCCTTCGATGTCGCGAGTTTCGGACACGTGGTTGCGTGCGGTTCGTTCCAATCGGATCTTGTCGGCTTTTGGGGCAACTCCTGTCAGCACAAGCGCGCGGATTTCGGGCGGAAGGGGCTCGCGGGCAAACCGATCTACCGCCTGAAAACTTACTGGAAGAATTTCGAACTGTTGCAGGTGAAGCGAACGCACCAGCCGTTCACTTGGGTTCGATTCGAAATCACCGAAAGGCCCAAATCCGGTGACGAAAATCGAGCGCATTTTCGCGCGCTTATCAGCCGTTTCCGCCACCTTCGGGAGTCTTTTTCACTTTTACCGTGACTTTGCCGACGACGGGCCTGCCTTTGGAATCTTTCACGGTGAGTGTGTAGACAGTGGTTTGCGCAGGCGTAACGTCAATCGTGCCTTTTTCCAGATCGGGCAGCTGTCCGATGCCGGAGATTTCGGCCCGCGATGCGCCGGAAATCTGCCATTCGAGGCTTACGGTTGTGCCGGGCTCGATCTCTTTGTCTTCTAACGGCGCACCTGCTTGCATCGCTTGGAAGCTGATGATGCTCGCGTCGCTCGGTTCGGTTACCACCACAGTGATCTGCTTGGATTGATCGGCTTGGTCAATCTTGTTGTATGCGATGAGCGAAAAGTTGATGGTTCCCGCTTTGTTGAGCGCGGTTTGATAACTGGTCATGTTGAGGGGCAGCACATCGTTGGTGGGTTGAAGGATGATTTTGGTTGCGTTGGAAACTGAATATTGGATTGTGATGGTGTCGCCCACTTTGGCTGTGCGTTTGTCAATGCTGAACTTCTCGATTTTCGGCAGCGGCACGGCTTCGGGAAGCTGCGGCGTGATGGTGATCTTCAACGGCTCTGATCGGAATCCGGCTTTGTTCACGGCGTAGGCATAGAACACAACGGGGCCTTTGATCTGCACGTCCATCCAACCGTTTTTTTCGTTGTTAGGAAACGAATCGCCTTTGTCTGATTCGATAAGAACTCCGGTGTCGGCGCCTTCCGCGGTCCATTTCAATCGAATGGTATCGCCAACATACACGATGGCGCTATCGGTGGAAAAGGAGTCCATCTTTGGGGGCTGCGGCCTGATTGCCCACCAGCCGATTGCGAGTGCAAAGATCAAAAGGGTTACGAGCAGCACCGTTGGCGTGATGAGTGAACGGCGTTCGATTTGTGCTTGAACGTTTGCGTTGAGGTGCGGGTTTTGTACACCCCGCGCCGAGACTCCAAACCCGAATAGGCGCGGAGCACCGATAAGAGGAAAATGCGTTGGCTGCACTTTGAGTGCGACCTGCTTCTGCTGGCCGGGTGCGATCTGAACGCGATCTGCGGCAAACTGATACGTGCAGCCATCTTCGGGATCGTCGGCAAAAAACTGCAGCGTTTGATCGGTGTTGCCCAGATTGATCACCGTCACTGCGAAATCTTCTTCTTTGCTCAGATATTTGGCCGCGCCGCGTTTTGGAGCGATTTCAAGACTGATGAGGCTGAACCCTTCGACTTCGAGCACGGCCTGCGCTTCGGCGCCTTCACCGGTGTCGAGCGACCGCACGCGAACCACAAACGGATACGACCCTGCTTTGCTTTCGGCTGACCTTGGGGGCTTGATCAGAATTTTGTGAGCCCGGGTTTCATCTGCACCCAACGTGAACGCTGGGGCGGGCAGCGCGATCCATTCGTGGTCGAGCCCTTCGATTTCGATTTCGAACCGCCCTGCGGTTTGCGCATGGTTGGTGGTAGTGCAAGTCAGGGTAACAGCGCTGCCGGGTTCGACAGCCAACTGGTCTTTGGCCAGCGAAATGCTGATCATGGGCGGTGGGATTATAGCCTTTCGGATGGCTGCATGAAACCGAAAGCCCGACCGAGTAACCTGTAACAGGGATGCGAGTGGCAGTGATCGGCGCAGGAGTAGCAGGGCTTGCTGCATCCCGCGAACTTTCCAAACAAGGCATCGAGACGGCGGTGTTCGAAGCGGCCGATCGAGTAGGCGGCCGAGTCCGCACCGTGCGAGAAAACGGATATGTGGCCGACTACGGGCCGCAGCAGATCGCTCCTCGGAAAATGCAGATTGAAAGGACGCTGCTGCACGAACTCCCAACGACCGGGCTTGTGAAGATCGAAAAACCGACGCACCTGCTGCAGGGATATCGAGCGGCGGCCGCGTCCAAAATGCAGAACTCAACAGATCGGTACACCTACTTGCAGGGAATTGATCAGTTTCCAAAACTTTTGGCCGAAGGTTTAGACATTCGGCTCGGAGTGCGGGTGGATGAGATCAAGAATGGAACTGCCGGTTACCGAGTGCTCGATCAAGATTTCGAGGCGGTGATTCTTACGGCGCCGCTTCCTGATATCGCGCATCTTCTTGCTGCTCGCAAAGACCGCCGCGCGAATTTGAATATTGTATACAGGTCTTGTTTGTCGGTGTGTGTGGGATTTGCGGCTGCGCCGCCGAAGGTGCCGTTTTATAGTCTGCTTTCGACGGATCGCATGACTCCGCTCATCTGGCTGGGAGCGGAGACGGAAAAGTGTCCGGAAAGGGCTCCCGAGGGACATGCTCTGTTCGTTGCGCAATATGGGCCGGAGTTTTCGGAAGACAATTTTGAGATCGAGGAATCAAAACTCGTGAGCACGACTGTGCAGACGGTTTCGCGCGTTTTTGGCTCGGAGTATTCGAATCCGGAGTGGCATTTTGTTCATCGCTGGAAGATTTCGCAGCCGGAGCGGGTTGCGCTGTTCGACGCGATCAATCCCGAAGGGGAGCGATTGATTTTGGCTGGCGACGGCACGGTGGCCGGAAGAATTGAGAACGCTTTTGAATCGGGACATAAAGCGGCAGAACGGATCGCGAAACTGATTCGTTAGGAGCGGTCGTCGTTTCGGCTGGCGGGGCGGGTGCGGTTTTTTGCCCAGTTTCTCACTTGTTCGATCTCTTCCGACATCATTTTGCTAAGGGGAACGACGGCTTTGGCTTCGGCAAGCATATCATCCATCGAGATTTCGCGCTGCGCTTCGAATGCGCGATAAAGGCCGCCCACCACAATCTGTTCGATTTCGGCGCCGCTGAACTGAGGCGTGGCTTCGGCAAGCCGCTTGAGGTCGAACTGTGAAGGATCGCGTCCGCGAATGCGAAGGTGGATCGCAAAGATCTCTGCCCTCTCGCCCGAATCCGGCAGATCAACGAAAAAAATCTCATCGAAACGCCCTTTGCGCAGAAGTTCGGGCGGCAGCGCACTCACATCGTTGCTTGTGGCGATGATGAACACCGGGCTGGTTTTCTCTTGCATCCAGGTGAGGAACGTTGCAAAAACCCGCATCGTGGTTCCACTGTCGCTCACACCGCTTCCTTGCGAGCCGGCAAACCCTTTTTCAAATTCATCGGCCCACAAAATGCACGGCGCAACCGATTCGGCGACTTTGATCGCCATGCGGATGTTTTCTTCGCTTTGGCCAACGAGGCTGCCAAAAATCCTGCCGACATCGAGCCGGAGCATCGGCAGGTTCCAATGACTGGCGATCGCTTTGGCAACCAGAGATTTTCCGCAGCCTTGCACGCCCAAAATGAGAACGCCTTTTGGAACGGGCAGACCGAAATGCCGCGCGCGGTCTGAAAAACTGTCGGTGCGTGTTTTCAACCACTCTTTCAAATACTCCATGCCGCCGACGTTTTGGAAACTCACGGTGGATGGGTAGTACTCCAACAGCCCACTTTTGCGAATGATCTGCTGTTTTTGCGTGAGGATCACGTCTACGTCCAGCCTCTTTTTTTGCACAAGGCTTAGGGCCAAAACGGATTCGATTTCGTCGAGCGTGAGTCCCATGCACGATCCGATCAACTGCTCACGTTCGGATTGCGAATAGTCGCAGACAAGATCTTTGTGGGTTTTCGATCCTGCGATCGCGGCATCTACGACCGCCGCGATTTCGGCATCTCCCGGCAAAGGAAAATCCATCACCGTAACGCATTTTTCGAGTTCGGTTGGAAGCCTGAGGACAGGAGAAGTGATTACGATGGTTTGTGAATCATCTTTGAGTTTTGCGGCCATTTCGCGCAGAAGCCGAATGACTCTCGCATCGTTCATGTAAACGTGGAAATCTTTCAAATGATAAACGGCAGGTTCGTGGTACGCATGAATATGGGCGAGCGCTTCGAGTTCGGGCGGCAGTCTTCGCCCGGCGGAGATATCGGGGACGGCGTACTGATCGGGCGAGAACCCTTTTGGATATGACCAAGTCCGAAACTGCCGCGACAGGTTTCGAGCGATCTGCTGCAGCGCAGTTTGAACGCGTTCTTCTTCGAATGTGAGAACGTACACGATCGGATATTTGGCGCGTACGAGGTCTTCCAACTGTTGGAAACAGGTTTTGGAAGAACTCATTGTTTGCGCACGAGCCTTTGGCCGGTTGCAGTTGCGATGTACTTGCCGTTCTTGATAAGTGTGTGGACTTCGGGTGCTTCCGGTTTTGCGAGTTTTTTGCCGTCAACAACTGTGGCTTGCGTTGTGAGCCTGATGCCATCGAGCGTATAGGTGCCTTCGGCTCGGCGATGCGTGTCGCCATACGTCATGCTCATTGTGAACGTGCCGTCGCGTTTAAAAACGAACTCGAAATAGGGCAGAGCCAAACCCTGCCTGCGAATCTCGTTCGCTTTCGGCGCTGGGATGTCGGAGATCCAGTCTCCTACAACGTCATATTTCTCAGGTTGTTTTGGCTGCGGCTGGACGGGCTGCGCGGTAGGTTTGGGACTGTTTTCCGAAGTGTCGGAAGGCTGGGAGCACGCTCCCAAAATCAGTAACAAAACGGTTAGGCATGGTACGATGCGTTTCACGCGGGATATTATTGCATCGCAGCAGCCCGTGTGCCGCCGCCCGAGGCTTGCCGTAGACCGTTATGCCCACTCGATACGAACCGGATTCCTTTGAAAGCAGATGGAGGCAGAGGTGGGCGGATGCGGGTCTTTTCCGTACCCGGCAGGATCCCGGCAGGCAGAAGTTTTACGGCCTGGACTTTTTCCCTTATCCGAGCGGCGCTGGCTTGAGCGTAGGCCACCTTCGCAACTACATTCCCACCGACGTTCTTTGCCGAATGAAAACGATGCAAGGGTTCAACGTTTTGCATCCGATGGGATGGGATGCGTTCGGTCTGCCTGCCGAAAATGAAGCGATCTCGCGACAAACAAAGCCTGGGCCGATGGTGCGCGAATATGCCGACGTTTACAAGCGGCAGATGAACCTTGTGGGAATCGGCTACGATTGGGATCGCGAACTGAACAGTTCCGATCCGAGTTATTACCGATGGACGCAGTGGATTTTTCTGCTGCTGTATGAGCGCGGATTGGCATATCATGGCGATTATCCCGCCAACTGGTGCCCCGTAGACAAAACCGTGTTAGCGAACGAAGAGGTGGAAGGCGGCCTTTGCTGGCGCTGCGGAACTCCGGTTGAGAAAAAAGTTCTGAAGCAGTGGTTTTTTAGAATTACCGAGTACGCGCAGCGTTTGATAGATGACTTGGACACGATTGACTGGCCCGAGGGCATCAAGATGATGCAGAGAAACTGGATAGGGCGGTCGGATGGCGTAGAGTTCGATTGGGATGTGATCGAGCACCCAGGTGCGAAGTTTCGCGTATTCACAACGCGAATTGATACTGTGTATGGCGCCACGTTTTGTGTTTTGGCGCCCGAGCATCCGTTGGTGCAAACGATCACAACTCCCCAACAGAAACCGGAAGTGGATGCTTACATCGCGCGCTCGAAACTTCTTTCGGAAACCGACCGGTTGGCCACCGGGCGCGAAAAGACCGGGGTTTTCACCGGAGCGCACGCCCAAAATCCGTTTACAAAGCAGCCGGTTCCGATTTTTGTTGCCGACTATGTGTTGATGGATTACGGTACGGGCGCGATTATGGCAGTGCCCGCGCACGATGAAAGAGATTATGATTTTGCCGTTCGGTATGACCTGCCCATTGTGCAAGTGATTAAACCATCATCGGGCGAAACGCCGACGCTGCCGTTCACGTTGGAAGATGGTGAACTGGTTTCATCGGGTGCTCATTCGGGATTGCGCTGCGCAGACGCCAAAAAGAAAATGGCACAAGAGTTGCAAGCCGAAGGCCGCGGCGCATCGCGGGTCAACTATCGCCTGCGCGACTGGCTTATCAGTCGTCAGCGGTATTGGGGGTGCCCAATACCGATCGTGCATTGCGAGACATGTGGAATTGTGCCTGTTCCCAAAGACGAACTTCCGGTTTTGCTGCCCGATGTGGATCATTATCAACCCACGAACACGGGCGAATCGCCGTTGGCAGGAATCGAACAGTTCGTTTTGACTTCGTGTCCAAAATGCAAGGGCGTTGCGAAACGCGAAACCGACACGATGGGCGGATTCGCATGTTCATCGTGGTATTTCTTTCGGTTTTGCGATCCGCATAATGCCCATGCACCGTTCGATTCAAACCTGGTGAAATACTGGATGCCCGTTGACTGCTATGTGGGCGGTGCCGAACATGCGGTGATGCACCTTTTGTACGCTCGGTTTTGGACGAAAGTGCTGTTCGATGCTGGGATGGTGCCTTTCAACGAGCCGTTTCAGGTTTTGAGAAATCAGGGGGCTTTGCTCGCCTCGACACCGTATCGGAAACCCCGCGAGAACGAGACGTTGAAGACGGGGGAAGAAGGGATTCAGATCAGTTTTGAAGAAGCCAAGGCGCTTCCTGCGGATCAGGTTTTTTGGCGTTGGGCCAGAATGAGCAAATCCAAAGGCAACGTGGTAACTCCGGATGAAGGCGTTGCAAGATATGGCGCCGACGCGCTGCGCGTGTATGAACTGTTCGAGGCGCCTTTTGAGCAGACCATTCAGTGGAGCGATGAGCGCGTGATGGGCGCGGTGCGGTTTCTGAGCCGGACGTTCAAGCTCGCGTCGGAGATTCGGCCATCGTATGATCCTGATTGGCGGACGGCGGTGCAATCGGCAAAACTGGAGAAGGCGGATCGAGACATGCGATGCCTGACTCACAACACCATTCTAAAACTGACCGACGATATCGCGAGTTTCAAATTCAATACGGCGGTGGCGGCGATGATGGAGTTTTTGAACGGCATCGCTGATTATGCGAAAAGATCGCCGAACACAGCGGTGATTTCGGAAGCGATAGAAACGTTCATTTTGCTGCTTTCGCCCATCGCTCCTCATACGGCCGATGAACTTTGGGAGATGTTCGGAAAAGAAGGGTTTACTTTGCGGCAGGAATGGCCGGCCGCCGACGATGCGCTGCTGCGATCCGATACGGTTACGATCGTTTTGCAAGTGAACGGCAAAACGCGCGGAAACATCGAAGCGCCGGCAGGAGCTGAACGCACGCACCTGGAACAACTCGCGCTGAACCATGAGAAAGTAAGACAACATGTGGGACAATCAGCGGTGAAAAAAGTGATCGTTGTGCCCGACAAACTGGTGAACGTGGTTGCCGAATAGCGAGGCGTCGAAGGGGTTGAGTTTTTCTGCGCGTATCGCCATAATGATAAGGCGATGGCTCATTCCGATCCTTTTGGCGCTTCCCAGACCCTGGACGGCAAAACATACTATTCTCTGAAATCTGTTTCGAGCCTCGGCGATATCGCCTCGCTGCCGTTTTCCATTCGCGTGCTGTTGGAATCTTGTCTGCGAAATTTCGACGGCAGAATTGTAACCGAAGATCACATCCGCGCAGTTTGCGCTTATGATCCGCAACAGGTGAAAGAGGTCGAAGTGCCGTTTATGCCCGCGCGGGTTGTGCTGCAAGATTTCACCGGAGTGCCTGCGTTGGTTGATCTTGCGGCGATGCGAAGCGCGATGTCGAGACTCGGCGGAAGGCCTGACAAAGTGAACCCGTTGGTTCCTTGTGATTTGGTGATTGATCACTCCGTTCAAGTGGATGCGTTTAATTCGGGAGAGGCGCTGAAAATCAACGCCGAATTGGAGTTCGAGCGCAACAAGGAACGGTATGAGTTTTTGAAATGGGGGCAGTCGGCGTTCCGCAACTTTCGTGTGGTGCCGCCCGCAACCGGAATCGTGCATCAGGTGAACCTTGAATACCTTGCGAAAGTTGTGTGGGAGCAGGACGGAGTGATTTTCCCCGATTCGTTGGTGGGAACCGACAGCCACACAACGATGATTAACGGCTTGGGGGTCGTGGGCTGGGGCGTGGGCGGAATTGAAGCCGAAGCGTGCATGTTAGGGCAGCCGATTTATATGCTTCTGCCCGAAGTGATCGGCTTCCGGCTGACAGGTCAACTGCCCGAAGGTTCAACTGCCACTGACCTCGTTTTGGTGGTAACTCAGATGCTTCGCAAGCACGGCGTGGTAGGAAAGTTTGTAGAGTTTTTTGGTCCGGGACTTGCGAACATGCCGGTTGCGACGCGAGCGACCATCGGCAACATGGCTCCTGAATATGGAGCGACGATCGGCTATTTTCCTGTGGACGAACAGACACTCGCGTATTTGAAATTGAGCGGCCGCCCGGAATCGTTGATTGCGCTGGTTGAAAAATATTGCAAACTGCAAGGGCTTTGGCACGACGAGAGTTCAATGCCGCGGTATTCGGCGGTATTGGAACTCGACCTTTCGACGGTTTCACCTTCGCTCGCAGGGCCCAAACGGCCGCAGGATCGCGTGGCGCTGGTGGAAATGAAAACCGCATGGGAGCACGCGCTTGCCGAAACGTATGGGAAACACGCGAACGAATCGGCGAAAGTAAGCAAAAACGGCACGGGGTTCGAACTGCGGCACGGTTCTGTCGTGATCGCCGCGATAACAAGCTGCACCAACACCAGCAATCCGGAAGTGATGATCGGAGCCGGACTTCTTGCAAAAAAAGCCGCCGAAAAAGGTTTGAAACCGAAACCGTGGGTCAAAACATCGCTTGCGCCAGGAAGCAAAGTGGTTACCGAATACCTCGAGCGCGCCAACCTGATGGCCAGCTTGGAAGCGATGGGGTTTTATCTGGTGGGCTACGGATGCACAACCTGCATCGGCAACAGCGGTCCCCTTCCCGAACCGATTTCGCAGGCGATCAACGATCACGATCTGGTTGCCGCAGCCGTTCTCAGCGGCAATCGAAATTTCGAGGGCCGAGTCAACCCCGATGTGAAAGCCAACTATCTGGCATCGCCGCCGTTGTGCATCGCCTATGCGATCGCCGGAACGGTGGACATTGATCTTTCGCGCGAACCGCTTGGAACGGGTGCGGACGGCAAGCCGGTGTATTTGAAAGATATCTGGCCCACGCAACAGGAGATTCAGCAGACCATCCAAGCGTGCGTTTCGCGCGATCAGTTCGTTCGCGAATACAGCGAAGTGTTTGAGGGATCGGATTTGTGGCGGGAGATCAAGACCAGCGATGGCGGCGAATACGATTGGCCGGAATCCAGCACGTACATTCAGGAACCGCCGTTTTTCAAACAGATGACCCAAAAGGTTGAGTCGATTTTGCCGATTCAAAACGCGCGATGCTTGGCGATGTTTGGCGATTCGATCACCACCGATCACATCAGCCCCGCAGGCTCGATCAAACCGTCGAGTCCAGCCGGACTTTATCTTCAACAACTTGGCGTTCGGCCCCATGAATTCAACTCCTACGGCTCGCGGCGGGGAAACGATCGCGTGATGGTGCGAGGCACCTTTGCGAACGTCCGCATCAAAAATCTGTTGGCCCCAGGAACCGAGGGCGGATTCACGACCGATTTCAGCGATGGACAACTGAAAACGATTTATGACGCGGCGATGAACTATCAGCGGCAGCGGATTCCGTTGATCGTGATTGCGGGAAAAGATTACGGAATGGGTTCCTCGCGCGATTGGGCCGCAAAAGGCACCATGATGCTTGGCGTGAAAGCCGTGATCGCCGAATCGTTCGAACGGATTCATCGCTCGAACCTTGTGGGAATGGGAGTGCTGCCTTTGACATTCGTTCCCGGCCAAAGCGCCGAATCGCTGCATTTGCAGGGCGACGAAACATATTCCATTCCGCTCGATCAAGACCTTAAGCCGAAGCAGGTTGTGCGTGTGAAAGCGGTCAGACCGGACGGCAGCTGCGTTGGGTTCGACACGATTTGCAGAATTGATACGCCGGTCGAGGTCGAATACTATCGCAACGGCGGCATTCTTCACATGGTGCTGCGAAGAATGCTTGCAAACTAATGTTGTGCGGTTTGATGGATGCCGATGACGAAGTCGGCAATTCCGGCGCTCACCATTGTGTGAGATTCGGGTTTCTTTATTGAAACGGTAACCAGCGTGACCCCATCTTCGCCGGTTCGGCGCTTGATTCTAAAGTTGATGCCGCGCCGATACATCACGTGTCCGTTGCCGGCAAGAATCACCATGACCGTGCGAGGCGTTGTGTAGCGGTGTTCGAAATATGCGAGCGCCGAATCGGCCATCGCTTCATCCCAAAGCACTTGTCCGCGATACATCGCATCCATTGAACCGCCCGGATGCCCTTCGCCGATCAGCGCTTGAAAAATCTTTTTGTGATCTGCATCGTCCAAATAAAGTTTGGGCAGCTGAGCCTTCACATCATCAGGAAGCGAATCGAAACCGGTTCGGCTCACAATTCTTACCCAATCTCTCGGAACGTTCAGCGCGGCGATTCTTATGCCGTTTTGTTTGGCATAATCAAATATCGGCTGGTAAAGTTCGAACGGCAAGCCCCATTGGCCTTTCCAATCCGATTCCGTTAGGAACTGCTCTTCGGAGTAGCGCTTCAAAATCCAGTTATCCAAATAAGCCTGTTTCGGGCGCTGATACATCTCTAATCCGATCACTACATCTCGACCTGCTTGGTGCAAGGCTTCAATCACCGATTCCTGCCAGCGGTGTGCGTCGGGATTGTCATGTTCTTCACCTACAAAAACAAACCGTCTGCCCTCTGCGGCTTTCACAACCTCATCGAGCGAAACGGATTTTCCGTTCGTGCAATTCGTAATCTGGTCAATCCGCGCAGCCACGCTGCCCTTCAAACCGATAGGAAGGTTCATCGGGTCAACGGATTGTTGAAAAACTGCAAAGGCGAAGCCAGCGATCATCATGCAAGTCTACACCGATCGGGCTGTTGAAAACTTGTATTGCAAAAGTTTGCGAATCTGCATCGCCGTAAATCCGATGAGAATCGTTCCCATAACCCAAGCCGCTGCCGTGGCATATCCGAAGCGCAAGAACATAAACGCGTTTTCCCAAACTTCCAGCGCCAGGGTGTGGGTGGCATAGCCGGGGCCGCCTGCGGTCATCACAAAAATGTTTTCCATCGCCTTGAACCCGCCGATGAACGCGCCCAAAAGATTGATGAAAATCAAAGGTTTGAGCGCAGGAACTGTGATGAATCTGATTTTCTGCTTCCAGTTGGCGCCATCCAAATCGGCGGCTTCGTAACGATCTTCCGGAATGTTTTTCAACGCGGCAAGATACAGCATGCTTCCGGGCCCCGTGCCCGCCCATATTCCGGGGATCACCACGGCGAGCATCGCAAGCGAAGGATCGCCGAGCCAATCGTGAGTCATTTCAAAACTTCCGATGTGCAGTCCCACCGATGAATTGAGCCAATGAATGATGCCGTTCAATCCCGCAAACATTGGGCTCAACAGTTGGTTCAATAACCCAAATTCGGTTTTGTCATAAAACTGCCGCCATAAAAGCGCGATGACAATCCCGCTTGTGGCAGCCGGAAGATAAAACAAAGTGCGGAACAGCGTTTTGAATTTGGGAATTTCATCCAGGGCCAGCGCCAAAAACAGCGGCAGAAAGAATCCGATGGCAAGCGTCAATGCCACGAACACGACGCTGTTAAAAAGCCCGGTCCAAAATGTGGCCGACGCCGCAACCGAAATAAAATTGTCCAAACCAACCCACTTGGGGTCTTTCATAATCCGGTAATCCTGAAACGAAATCAACAGGCCGCGGCAAAGGGGGTAATACTGCCAAACCAATAGGCTGACGACAGCCGGAGCGATGCAAACCGCAACAAACCGCCTGATCCGAGAACGGTCTTCTCCCGCCGCCGATGAAATGGCGGCTTCTTCAAATTTCGGTTTTCTTTTGTAAACTCGAATCAGCCAAACTGCTGCAGCCAGCAGCGTCATGGCCAGCAGTCCAACCGCAAAGCCTCTTCGCTTGCGCATCTCTTCTTCGGGAACGAAACCCAACAGTTTGCGGTCAATGTCGTCGGCGCCTTCGGTCAAAATCTGCATGGCCGGAGTTTCCGGTTCTCGCAGCGCGCGCTCCAAAGGTTGATCGAGCAGAACGTACAGCATTTGGCAGTTTCTTCCATAAGGTTCGGGTTTACCGTTTTCAAACAGCTGCTTGTTCGCTTCCACCAGAAGAGGATCTACTTTGGAAGCGATTTCCGAATAGCCGAATTTGGTTAAGAGCGCGGGCGATACAAGATTGCCCATTCCGTTTTCCACATAACTGTCGGTTGCGATTTTTGCGGCTTCATCCGAAGCAAAAAACTTGATGAACCTCCAACACGCTTCCAACTTCTTGGGATCTTTCACTTTTGCGTTGATCGCCCACATTCCGGCGTTGATTTCGTTGGCGCGTCCGCCTGGGCCTGCGGGCATGGCTGCCACACCGATGAGCGCAGGATTCAGGCGCGAAGCGCTGAGCAGAACGTCGTTGGTGTAATCAAACCACATGGCGGCTTTTCCGGCATCAATGTCGCCACGCCAATCGGTGGATATGCCGGCCGCAGGGCCCGTCTGCTGTCCGTCTTTTATCGGTTTATCCAGCACAAGTTTGCGAAAGAACGTCAGCGCGGCTTCGCCTGCGGGGGTTGCAAAACTTGCGCGCCAGAATCCGCTTTTCGTGCGTTCGACCGGTTCGCCTCCGGCTTGTCGAAGCAGGTTTATCCAGTTCCACGCTTTGCCCTCGCGTCCGCCGTTGAACAGAAATCCGTATCGGCCTTTTTTCAGATTTGTCAGCCGCAATGCGGTTTCATAAAACTCATTCCAAGTGCGCGGCGGCGAAGACGGATCGAGCCCTGCCGCGCGGAAAAAATCAATCCGATAATAAAGCGCCATTCCGTATTGAATGAACGGAATGCAGTACACATGTCCGTCATAACTTTTGATCACATCTTGAATGTGCGGCTTGATGCGAGCCATTACCGATGGATCTTGAGCGATCAAATCGTCAAGGCTGCGGCAGAACCCCTGCTCGATGTAGTTGGTCATCTGCCGGAAGTTCACATAAAAAACGTCGGGCGCCGTGTCGCCTGCCATGCTCATCAAAAACGGCGCGTCGGGCTGCGTTCCTGCGACTTCCAAACCTGCGGCGTTTTCCACGCGGATATCGGGGTTGAGTTCATGAAACCGCTCGAACACCGCGCGCCGAATCTGGCTCGCCGGGTCGGCCGCATCGGTCGGCGGAATACCCCACGATGAATGGGCGATCATTCTAATGACCGTTTGATCGGCTTGCGAACTCGCACAAATGACCGCAAAAATCAAACAGCCCAACTGCCTGCAGGTGTTCATTCGCCTTCGATGACGATTTTGTCGAAATCTCCCAAAGTTTTGAACAAACCGTCCACGAAATGAAGCAGCGCAAGCCTTCGTGATCGCACCGCCTCATCCTCGACCATTACCATCACCTGATCAAAAAAGTTTGCAATCGGCTGGTGGAGCGTGCGAAGTTGATGTGCCAACTGTTCGAATTCGGCTCCCTGCGAAAGCGCCGCGATCATTGGCTGAAGAGCCGCCGCTGCATCGTGCAGTTCGCGCTCCGCCGGATCGGAGAGTTCCGCGGGATTCAGCCGCCCGATTGGTAAACCTTTTTTCACAGCCGCCGCGACAATGTTTCCGGGCCGTTTGGCCGTTCTTACGAAATCAATGTCATCTGCCAGGGATGCGATCACTTTTGCGCGCGATGCCAATCTGTGCGCTGTGTCGTCCCAGCTCGCGCTCCATGCAGCCGCTCTTGCATCAAACCTGATGCCCGAAAGGATCAGTTCATATCTTCCAAAGAGCAGGTCTTTTACATCATCTTGAATCGTTGAATCTTCGCCAAAGGAAAAACCTTGTGCGCGATACTGCTCTGCGGCCAACTTAATGAGCTGCCACGGCGTGGCTTCCCGTTCTGTTGTTTCCAGTTGCGCTTCGATGAGTTGCGTCGCCGCTCGGCGCAGCGCGTTCGGATCGCTGCTTCCCGAGGGTTTTTCGCCGATGTGCAGGAAGCCGGCCAAGCGGTCTGCTGCATCGGCGCACATCACCATCACAGCCGCGCGCATTCCATCGCCTTTTGCGTGCACATCGGCATCATATTGCCTTGCAATCGCCTCGCAAACCGCCGGATCAAACCCCTCGCGCTTTGCGTATTCGCTGCCCACTTTGCCTTGCAGCGAGGGCAGTTCGCTCACCAATCCTGTGCTCAAATCGGCTTTTGCAAACAGTCCTGCCTTTTCGCTTGCCTGCTGCAGCGATTCAGGCAGTGCGAACAGTTTTGCAAATTCCCGCGCAAGGTTCGAAAGCCGATCCGCCCTTTGCCGAATTGTGCCCAACTTTTCTTGGAACATAATTCTTTCTGTTGCTTGCAAAAACTGTTCGAGTGTGTGCTTTTTGTCTTCTTCAAAAAAGAACTTGGCGTCATTGAACCGGGCGTTCAGCACCCATTCGTTGCCCCGCCGCACGGTTTCATCGGTCTTGCCGTTGGTAATGCTTACAAAACGGTTGCTCAGCGTTTCACCATCATAAACCGGAAAGAACCGCAGATGCTTCTGCATGGTTTCGATCAGCACACATTCCGGAAGATCCAAAAACTGTTCGCGAAATTCGCCTTCAAGGGCGGATGGCAGTTCCACCAAGTTCGCGTTCTCATCAACCAGGTTCGAGAACCGCTCCGCGTCGGCGCCGCGCTCTTGGACCATTTCGGCAATCATCTGCCTGCGTTCTTCAAACTCCGCGATAACGGCGCGGCCTCGCAGATGTGCGATCAGATCATCAAAACGCGAAACATCAAACGGTTCGGGCTGCAAAAACCGATGCCCAAACGATCTGCTGCCGCTTTTGACATCTTCAATTTGAAACGGCACAACTTCGCCGCCGAACACGCACAGGATCCACCGAATCGGCCGGGCGAATCGCATTCTTCCGCTGCCCCAGCGCATCGTTTTGTCGAACGAAATCTCCCCAACGCATTTCGGCACAGTCTGCGACAGCAGTTCGATGGCGCTTTTCCCCACAACGGAAACGTTCGCCCAAACATAATCTTCGCGGATTTCAACTGCCGCTGCTTCTATCCCAGCGCTTTTGCAAAATCCCAGCAGCGCCGGCGATGCGGTGCCATCGGGCAGATACGCGGCTTTCGCCGATGGACCTCTTCGCAACTCCATCCGATCTTCCTGCCGCGTGCGAACGCCGTTTACAGAAACGATCAGCCTTCGAGGAGTGAACGCGATGCGAGAAACCACGCCTGCCTCGGCAAGCCCCAATTCGCAAACGGATTGTGAAAGGATTTCAGCCAACTGATTGCAAGCCTTGGCAACCGAATGGGCCGGAATCTCTTCGCAACCGATTTCAACAAGCAGCTCTGGCATAAGAAGCGCGAGTGTACCGCCGGACTAATAATCCACCGGCCGCAAATAAAACTCGTTGATTGCCGTGGACGAAAGAAGAGCGACGGTTGGAAGGTGCCTTTTCCAATGGGTGCTGGCTACCCGATGTCTCACAATCGCGATCTCTTCGCTTGTAAATCCCATGCGCAAAATCGCGTCTTCGGAAAATCCGGCCAACATGCGGCTGAGAATCTGATCCGCCTTTGCATAACGAATTCCAAAATCCCCTTCATCCGATTGGCCCTTAACCAGGTCGGCGGTCGGAATCTTGCTGCGCACTTTTTCGGGCACGCCCAAATGTTCGGCGAGTTTCCACACTTGGGTTTTGTAAAGATCGCCGAGCGGATTGATCGGCGGAGCGTCGTCGGCGTGCCATGTGAAATACCCAAACATTCTTTCGGTTTTATTTCCGGTGCCGATCGGAAGCGCCCCCAGTTTCGCGCTTTGATCGAACAAAATTGTGGTGCGGCACCTTGCGCAAAGGTTGCCGATACGATTGGGGCTCGCGTCCGGCTCATTCGCCTGCACATAGCCGTCCACCATCGAAGTGATCTCGATCACTCTGTCGTGAATCCCCAGTTGATTGATTACCAGTTTCGCGTCAGTCAGACTGTCTTCCGAGCTCCATTTGTATGGCATGCGAAACGCAAAGACGTTCTCGGGCCCAAACGCCTTAGAGCAAAGAGTTGCCACCACCGCCGAATCCACTCCGCCTGATACTCCGACCACGGCTTTTAGAACGTTCCGCCTTCGCGTACATTCGAATTTCAAAAACGCCGTCAAGAATCTAACTGCCAGTTCGCAATCAATGTCGAGCAGTTCATCGCCGGGCAGCCGGGCGGATCTGATTGTCGGCAGCCGATCAACACGCGCCTCAGGACTGATCATTCGCTTCGCAAATCTCCCGCGTTACATCTTCCAGCACCGACCGCAAATCCGCGAGCATCGGCGACTGGCTCCTCACCCTTTCAATTTCGCCCAAGTCAATCTCTGCCATCAAAATGTGCTCTTCCAATGCGGGGCCTTCGGCAACGATCCTGCCCGACGGATCAACCACCACGCTTCCTCCGCTGAACCCTTTCCCGCCTTCGAATCCGACCAACATCGCGTTGATGCACCACACACCGTGCTCTTCCGAAATCGCTCTTAGAAGCCGCCGCGTTCGGTCGAGATTCGCAAACGTGCCTTCGGCGAAGTTTCTTGCCGGAGATGCCGAAATCGCCGCAATCGTCTCGGCGCCTTTCAACGCGGCGATCATCGGAGCCGCCGAATGCCAAATCTCTTCGCAAATCAACATGCTCATCCGCCCAAACCGGGTGTCGTACGCCTCGATCTGCCTGCCCCTCGCAACGAACCTTTCCTCGTCGAAAACCCCGTAGGTGGGCAGGAAGAATTTGCGATGCACCGCCACAAGGTTCGCTCCGCCTGCCGAAAAACTGGCGTGAAGCGAGGAGTTGTAGATCGCGCCGTCGGCCCGCTCATAAAAACCGAAGATCACGTCCAAATCGCGTTCGGGCTTGCCGATCTGCGCCGCGACCTTGTTCATCGCCTCGGAAGCGCTCAAGGCGACGTCGGCGGTTCCGGCTTCCAAAAAATATCCCGAGAGCGAGGTTTCGGGGAAAACCACCAAGTCGGCCCCTTCCTTCGAACAGCGGGCGGCGGCGGCTCCGATCTGCCGCGCGTTCGCTTCGATATCTCCCTTGAACGGGGCGATCTGAACCGCGGCGGCGGTGAATCTCACCCCTGAATTGTACCGCTCGAACCTCACGCAACCGGCTGCAGTAGTATAATGTTCACCCCTCTAAAAGGGGGCGGAGACCAAATGGGACGTTTTTTCGCATGGTTGCGGGCGCTGTTCAATCGCATGATGAACCGGCTCGAAGACCCCGATATGATGCTCGACCAAGCACGGCGGGACATGGCAGCCGCCTTGCAGGAGAACAAAGAGAAGGCCGTTCAAGCCATCACGCAGCGCAACAACCTGCAGGACATGGTGGACAAGAACGAGCAGAAATGCGCTCAGCTCGAGAATCAAGCCACGGTAGCCCTCAAGCAAGGCAACCGCGATCTTGCGCGGCAGTTCCTTCGGGAAAAGGCCAACTATGAGTCCACTCAGGTCAGCCTGAAGGCGTCGCTCGCTCAGGCGAACGAAACCGTGCAGATGGTCAAAGTAGCGATCCGGCGTCAAGAGTAGGAAGTGAGAAAACGCACGGCCGAGGCGCTTGCGATGAAAGCCCAATACAAGCAGGCGCAGATCGAATCAGCCCTGAATCAAGCGCTCGAAGGGTTCTCCACCGAGTCGCAGTTCGGCACCTTCGAAGCCGCTGCCGAAAAAATCAGAGACAAAAAGAGCGAGGCCGATGCCCGCCGAGAGCTGATGCAAGGCAGTCTGCAGGGCAAAATCATGACCATGGAAGACAGCGCGATGGACATGGCAGCCGAAGCCGAACTTCAGAAACTGGAAGAAAGGCTCGGAATGGGAGCCCCATCCACCTCGACCTCGGCGGCGCCCCAAACCCAGGGAGACAACGTGGACGCGCAGCTGGATGAGTTGGAAAAAAGGCTTAACCAGGGCCAAAACCCTTAACCCCGCCGTGAACCAATCCGCCGCAACCCCCGACAATAGCCGGTGACGCCACAAACAAAAATTGCGTAAAGTCTAACAAAACCTAATCCGATGCTGAAGAGATTCTTATTCCTGCTGGCCGCGGCCGCCCTTCTTGCCGCATCGCTGTTCGGCCAAGAACGCTCCAAAGTGGGCAAGCTGGGGCAGCTGAACGCCGACGCGCCAATTTATCAGAAGCCGAGCACCCATTCCCGAATTCTGTATCGGGCCAAAGCGCAGCTGTACGTGGTGCTCACCAAAATCTCCAACGACTTCGTCGCCGTTGTTATGGCCGACAATTCGACCGGCTACATCGAATCCAAATTCGTTGACCGTCTGCCCTATGACGTTGGATATGAAAAGGGCACTCCAACAACCACCGAATCCTCGCGACAACTGGGGTTCGACACGTCGCGCGGCGGCTCGTTCCGCGATGGAGGCGCGCCGACCGAAGAGTGGCGGCAGACCCTTCTTCGCAATGCGATGCGCTATCAAGGAACGCGATACGTGTTCGGAGGAAACGATCTGATCAACGGCATTGACTGCAGCGGATTTGTGCAGCAGCTTCATCGGCAGTTAGGCATCGAACTTCCGCGTACCGCCGCCGAACAGATCGGAGTCGGCGAAGTGGTTCCGGCAGTTGATCAACTCCGCCCCGGCGACAGGCTTTACTTCACAAACTCTGCGCGGCAGCGGGTGAGCCACACGGGGTTGTATTTGGGCAACGGATATTTCATTCATGCAAGCAGCAGCGCCGGTCAGGTTACGGTGAGTTATCTCACCGACAAATGGCTCAATCTGCTGGTCGGCGCGCGCCGTTAGTGCGCGATCTTCGGCCAGTATTTCTGAAAGTCGAAATAAGGGCTGTTGTCCAGATCGTGGCATTTCAAACAGGCGGCCTCACCTGATCTGCCATAAGGCGCTTTCAGGTTGGCGATGTGTGCGCTGCCAGCGCCGTGACAGTTTTCGCATCCCACATGGGCCAAATCAGGTGTCTGCTCTTTCGACCGAAATCCTGACAAGTGCTCGATTCCCGTAACGTGGCAGTACACGCATTCCGGATCGGCATCGTTGCCGGTAGTTTCCAGCGCGCCGAGTGCAAAAAAGTGCGGCGAACTTTTCCAGATTTTGTACTCTTTTTGATGGCACGGAGCGCACTTTTTCGATCCGACGTAGCTTGGACCGTCTTTGGTGCGCGGCAGATTATCCAGAAGTTTTTCGAGGCTCACACGTTTCAGGTAGTTTTTGTAACTCGCCGCCGCGCTCGAATCATCCTCGATGCCTGAGTTGAGTTCAATCGCCTT
>JAJPJR010000042.1 GCA_021324165.1 Armatimonadota bacterium | reverse complement strand
TTCGCATGGCTGCGCGCCGCGTTCAACGGCAGTGTTGAACGCCCAGTCAACATCATCCACTTCGAAGCACACATCGCGCACAAAGTCGCCGTGCCTGCCTAACGTTTCGGCGGCGGGATGATCGGGCACCAATGGCGAAGTCAAAACAAAGCACACATCCCCTTGTCTCAGCACATAACTCGCCTCTTTGCGAGCCCCAGTTTCAAGGCCGCTGTAGGCGGCTATGTCGAAGCCGAAAACTCGGCGATACCAATCTGCGGAATGTTTTGCGTTGCCGCACAAAAACCGCAAGTGATCAATTTTTCGAATCGGAAAACTGTCTTGTGCCATAGGTCCGCTCCTTTCAGGAACGTTCAAGATTATACGCGCTTGGGCTTGGGTTGTTGCAACTCGTGAAGCGCCCGCCTAAGATATTTGTGGGCGCGGTGAAGGCGGCTGCGAATCGTGCCGACCGGCGAACCCAGCATTTCGGCGATCTCTTTATAATCCATCTGCTCTACGTCGGCGAGCGTGATCAGCAATCGGTGCTCGGGCGACAGCGTGGCGAGCGCGGTTTCCAAATGCTCGTCGAAGTGCGCATCGGCGGCAGCGCGGTCGGGAGTGGGGGTTTTGTCGGGCAGCTCCTGCAAAGGCGATTCCCCGTTGTCGGACGGCCAGCCGTCCAGGCTGACGGTTGTCACACGGCGCTTTCGATATCGAACCAGATCGAGGAACAGACGGGAAACGATCCGCAAAATCCAGTTTTCAAACGGCCTGTCGCCGTGATAACTTCCGATGCTTCGATACGCCCTCACAAAAGCCTCTTGAGTCAGATCCTCGGCGTCCCACCGGTTGCCCGAAAGTTTGTATGCAAGGTTGAAAACCCTCCGCCGAGACCTGCCCATCAAGGCTTCGAACGCTTCCGCCGTTATAGTCGAGCCGATAGCACCCATCACTTTGATACTCCAACAATCCGTGTGTTTAGACCGTTCCAGCGGCTGGTCAAATCGTGGCGAAGGCCGAAAAAACGGACTTTGGGCCCACAAAACTTAGTTGGCGCCCTCCCTTTCGGGTTGGGCGCCACTTTGGGGGAGGCGGCTCACTCGGCCTGTGGGCCGAGCGGCTGCCGGAGGACATGCGCACACCGTTAGACGCCCTTTGCCGTCAAGAGTTTCGGATGCGGCTTGCATCGTATAATTTCGGTTCGGTGAACCCGTTCATCAGCAATCGAATCGTGTTTCTGCTCGCGTGCGTCGGCTTAGGGCTCACGCTGTTTATCGGCATTGCCCACACCAGCGGCGTGGGGGTGCCTTGCGGCGAGCATCCCGAAGGCATCCTGTCGGGCTGCGACAAAGTGGCCAACGACGAATGGAGTCGAGTGCTGGACATTCCGGTGGCGTTCCTGGGTTCGCTGATGTATTTCGCGGTGGCTTGTTTGGCGTTTCTGCGCGAGGTGATCGGAATCCCCAATTCGCCTCGCATGCGGTTTTTCATCTGGATGATCTTGGGTGCGGGAACCGTGGTGGCAGGAATGATGTTCGGCCGCACGTATTACGTGATCAACGCGCTTTGCGTGTGGTGCACCGCGAGCCACATTCTCACATTTTGTTGTTTCGCTGTTCAAACCGTTGATTTGGCAACGGCCAAGCGCGAACCATTGGGGCGGCCAGTCAGGCGGGTGGCTTGGTTCGCATTTCCGATTGCGATTCTGTTTTTTGCGCTTGCGGGCGCCGCTCCTGCGTTCGTTCTAACTTACAAACAGAAAACCGCCCGCAAAGGCGGCAGATTTCAAAACGCCACCGACGCGCAGCTGTATCGCGACTACAATCCCGTGCGCGGGAATCCGAATGCGAAACTGGTCATCATTGAATTCGCCGATATGCACTGCCAAGTGTGCGCGCACTGGAACGCGTATCTAGATAAGAAACTTGCGGAAGGGCTCGAAAGCAAAGTCAAGGTGGTGTTTCGAAACTTTCCGATCGCTTCGCGGCATCCGCACGCAACAACCGCGGCGCTGTTTGGCGAATACGCCCGCAGGCACGGCAAGTTCTGGGAGTTCCTGCAGATGAACTTTGATCATGTTGAGGACATCTCTCAAGAAAAACTTGTTGGATTTCTGGATAAACTCGGACTGAACTCCAGCGAAGCGCTGGGACTTCTCGACAACAAAACCGAATTGGCGGACTATTTGAAAAACGTGCAGCAGGACATGGCGGACGGCTGGAAGCTGGGAGTGCGGCAAACACCGTGGTGGTTCATCCAATATCCGAACGGCGAACTGGAATATGCGATCGGCGACGGAATTGACGCGAGAATCGAAAGCGACAAGTTTCAGCGCGCCCTTCAGGAGAGCGTTCCGCGATGAGAAAACCTCGTGTGCTCGCTGCCATGTCGGGCGGCGTTGACAGCAGCGTTGCCGCAGCGATGTTGAAGTCGCAAGGCTACGACGTCGTGGGCGTTACGATGCAGATTTGGCAGGAAAGCCAAACAGATCCCAGACATTCGGGATGCTGTTCGTTGGGCGCCGTGGAAGACGCGCGCCGAACTGCCGCCAAACTTCAGATACCTTATTATGTGATCAACTTTCGAAAGGAGTTTCGGGAGTGGGTGATCGAAGATTTTATTTCGGAATACGCCAAGGGCCGAACGCCGAATCCGTGCGTTCAATGCAACCGGTTCATCAAGTTCGATCTGCTTCTGAACAAAGCCGCAGAAATCGGGTGTGATTTTATTGCGACCGGACATTATGCCAGGGTGATGAAAGATGCGGGCGGCATGTATCGGCTGCTCCGCGCACGCGCGAGTGCAAAAGATCAAACGTACGCTTTGTATATGCTGGGACAAAAGGAACTCAGCAACCTGATTTTCCCCCTTGGCGAACTCGACGACAAAACGACCACGCGCAAACTCGCGCGCGAGTTCGAACTGCCCGTTTCCGAAAAGCCCGATTCGCAGGAGATCTGCTTCGTGAGCGAAGCAGGCGGCTACGTGGAGTTCCTGCGCAAAACCGCACCTCAAACGCTTCGGTCCGGCGCGATCGTCACGAAAGACGGAAGACGCATCGGCACGCACACGGGCGCCGCGCAGTTCACCGTGGGCCAGCGAAAGCGGATCGGATTGAACATAGACGGCAAGCCGCTGTATGTTCTGCGCATTGATCCAAGAAACTCACAAGTGGTAGTTGGAGCGAACAATGATCTGCTGCGCAAAGAAGTGAGATTCGAAAACTTAACGGAACATACGATCGCATCGCCTGCAAAAGTAAAAGGTAAGATTCGTTACAACATGCCGTTGGCGAGCGCAACGCTTTATCCAGGAAGCCCATCGCTCGCGGTGTTCGATGCGCCTGTTCGCGCTGTTTCTCCGGGTCAGACCGCGGTGTTTTATCAAGACGATGCGGTGATCGCTGGCGGCCCGATCGTTACGGCCGAGGATGATGCATGACCCTCATCATTATCGTGCTGTTGGTTTTCGAGGCAGCGGCGGCGGTTTGGCTCATCGCAAAACTGCTCGATCTTCAGAAGTCCGCCTTGGCGATTCAGTCAAGCGTTGATCGCGTTGCAAATCTTTTCCAGCAGATTGCCGAAGACGATCTTTTGCCCTCTTTGCAGGGCGCTGAAAACATCATTCAGCGAGTGGGCGAAATTCAAAACGCATCGAACGGAATTCAAAAAAGCCTCGATCAACTGGAAAAGCAGCCCGATGCAAACGATCATTCTGCCGCGCTTGCCCAGAACGTGGATCGCTTTTTCGCCATTGCGGAACATTTCGCGGGCCTGAACGATCGTCCTATTTTGGGTTCCGAAGGCGAAGCGCCTGAGGTACACTCCATCGGCCGGGTATCAAAATGACAGACTTTTTGCTCATCGTGCAAAGCGTGCTGCTCATCCTGTTGTTGATTGCAATAGGCATGCTGGCTGCGCGCTTGCAAACAACTTCGAAGAAAGTAGAAGGTTTGATTGATCAGGTCGAGCGCGCCGTTAGGGAAGATATTAAACCTACGCTTGCCGAAGCCCGTGATGCGATCAAAAACATTGATCAGGCTGCATCGGGCGCTGCCCGTGCGATTCAAGCAGCCGAACCGCTGGTTTCCACCGCATCTAAAGTTGCGGGCGTGTTCCAAAAATCCGCAACGTCCATCTGGTTCGATGCGTTCAACTTGGTGGTGCGCATCTATCAGGCGGTGCGTTCGCCCAGCGAGAAAAAAACCGAACAACAAGAACCGATATCCGAATCAAAGGAGAACTGATATGTCTGACAACTCAAGCGAAAAGAACGTGCTGCTTTATTTCCTGGCCGGGGTCGGCCTTGGGGCGCTCATCGGAGCCGCCGCCGGCCTGCTCCTTGCTCCCAAGGCCGGAGCCGAAACCCGCGAGGATTTGGGCAGGAAATTCGAAGACTTGAAAGGAAAGGTCACGACATGGCTTCGCTCGCGCAAAGAAGAGGCCAAAGCCGCCGTGAGCGGCCATGGCAACGCCGATGAAGCCGGCGCCTAAGTTGCAACTCGGCGTCGTTCACATCCGTCAGTTTTCTGAATGACGTCGGGCGCAAGGGTCTTTATCTGGGTGGCGGTCGTGCTGATCGCCGCCCTGTTTTTGTATGTCGTCCGATCGGTTCTGCTGCCTTTTGTCATAGCGATTTTCGTCGCGGCGCTGCTCGACCCGCTCATTAGAAAACTCCGCATGAAAGGCCTCAGCCGGGCGGCTGCGGTTTGGGTTGTGTTCCTCGCGTTCTTTTTCACCTTCGGTTTGATCGCCGCTTTTGCCGCACCCAAAGTGGTACAGCAGGTAAGAGATATTCGATCCAGCGCCACTACGTTTTTGTATGACACGGTGCTGCCCGGACGACTCGTCCGCTTCCTCGGCGATTCACGAATCTCAAAAAGGCTTGATGATGCAGGCATTCCCAACGAAACCAAACCGTTCATGGCCTGGATGGCAGATCGGGGAAAAACCGAGGAGCATCGCAGGTTTTTCATTGACTTCCGCGATGAACTTGCCCAATACGACCTGCCTCAGACCGAAACCCAGTTCATTGATCAAAAAAATGCGCTTGCGCGCCCGGGCTTTCTTGATTCGCTGCTGGAAAACAATCGCGAGCTGCTCGAACGCGCCAACCTTCCAACCAACGCCGAAGATGCCGAAAAACGGTTTCAGGTTCGCAGCAAACTCGAAAACTTTGTGCAAGGTTTTGTCAACAGCGCTCTCGGAGGGGCCGTAACCATCGTCAACTATCTGCTTTCATCGCTGTTTCTGCTCATCCTCACGCCGATCATCACCATCTGCATGCTGTTCGAATATGATCGCGCCAAACGAAGATTCGTTACATGGATTCCGCCATCCATCCGTCCCGGCGCAACCGATTTTCTCAGCGACATCGGAGACGTGCTGTCTTCTTACTTCCGCGGACTCATAACAAGCCTTGCTCTTTACACCACGCTCATGGCGCTGCTGTTCTTTGTGCTGGGTGTGCCCTATGCGCTGTTTTTGGCGCTGCTATGCGGAGTGTTTTATCTCATTCCTTATTTCGGCAACATCATCAACATGGGTCTGCTTTTGCTGACGGTAGTTTCCAGCGGCAAGATGGGCGTTGGGCCGATCCATTTCGGATCGGCGGGCACGTTCGCGGTGTTTTGCGTGGGTGTGTTTTTTATCGTCGGACTGCTTTACGATCAACTCGTTCATCCCCGCATTATTGGGAAGGCGGTGGGGCTCAGCCCTGTTACCAGTTTCTTTGTGGTTTTGTGCGGCTACGCCGTGTTGGGCCTGGCGGGAATGTTGTTTGCGTTTCCCATTGCGGGCATGATCAAAGTTCTGTTGGATCGGCTGATTCGATACACCACGACCACCGACGGCGCCGATATTCGGCTTCCTCGTGTGCCAAGCCGCCACCTTGTGTAGCGCGCAGGCACAGCCGGGCTCGTTCGGGTTAGAATACAACCGACGATGAATCGAATTTTCGGTGTGGAAACCGAATTCGGCTGTTTGATCAACGAATCGCTCGGCGTCGGTTACGAAGCCGTGGTCGAAGCCGTGAAAGATCACATCTTTCACAACCAAAAGCTCGGCCTCGTTGATCTTCTTCCTCGTGATGAAGCGTTCGAACCCGCCTTCTGCGGCGGCTTTTTGATTAACGGCGCGCGGCTGTATGTAGATGCCGTTGGTTCGCACGAAGAGTACGCAACTCCAGAATGCCGATCTGTTTTCGATCTTGTGGCCGCCGATCTTGCAGGAAGGCGCATTGTGCAGCGAGCCTTAACCGAACTGCAGCTGAACGAAGATGCCAATTTCTATTCGAACGGAATTGATCACTTCGGCGGGCAGACGTTCGGCTGCCACGAAAACTATCTGGTGCGCGCCGAAGATCGGTTTCTGAACGAATCGCTGGCCGCGCTGTTTCCGTTTTTGGTGACGAGGCAGATTTATGCAGGTGCGGGGCGTGTGGGAGGGCACATCCTGAATTTCGTAGGGATGAGACCGAACATCCGCGACGTTCAGCGCAATCCGGTCGACTATATCTGGGTAAGCAACGTATACGGCGTAGAACCCGACGATTCGGTCACGTTTCAACTCAGCCAAAGGGCAGATCACATCCTAAAAACCATCGCCAGCCGTGTCCGGTTCAACCGCGCGCTCGTCAATCCAAAATGGGAATCGTTCTATTCCTATGAATCCACAACCCGTTTGCACCTTCTGTTCCCTGAACCGAATCAGATGCAGTTTGCCTACGCGCTTCGCATCGGCAGCACCTGCTTGGTTTTGGATGTCATCGAAAACGGCCTTTTGCCCGATTGGATTCGCATCGCCGATCCGATCGAAACGCTGCGCGATATCAGCCGCGACCCGACATATCGCTGGATTGTGCAGCTGGAAAATGGAGACACGATCAAGGCAACCGATCTTCACCGCGAATACGTTCAAGCCGCACAGGTTTTTAAAGGCCGCGATCCTGAAACCGATTGGACGCTGCAAAACTGGGAGCAAACCCTCGATGCGCTGGATCGTGACCCGATGAGCCTCGCCGATAAACTCGATTGGGTCGCAAAAAAGAAGATGATCGAACAGTTCATCCAAGCCGGAGATGCAAAATGGGGCGACGATGTGCTCCACTCAATTGACTTGGAATATCACAATCTCGATCCGCAGCGTTCCTTGCATCAAGCGCTCGTCGAAACTGGTCAGGCCGAATCCGTGGTATCTGAAATGCAGATCGTAGACGCCATGACCGAACCGCCCAGCAACACCCGCGCTTTTGCCAGGGGCAGGCTCGTGAAAAGCATCCTCGATTCGGCGAAATACACCTACTGGATTGATTGGAACGCCGTCCACCTGGATAGAAATCACACCATTGACCTTTCAGACCCGTTTGACAACTATGCCGATATCGTCCCGTCCTGACGTATAATCCTGTTATGATCGCAACAGCAGCTCTCGCCGGAACCCTCGGCATTTCGGGCGAATACTTCGAATCCCGAAACTGCTCGATTTTTGCCGGGCCGTGCCACTACAGCGGAGAAGTCATGACCGACGGCAATACCGCCGTCATCGTGATGAAGTTCGACCAAGGCAGCTCCGACGGCGTCGCGCTTGGCGGAGCATCCGCCGCAATCGTGGTTTCTGCCGAAAGAAACTTCGCCTTTGAATCCGACCGCAAATCCACGATCTATCTGAACGGAACGAACGATCAACGCTCAGCCGTGCTCGATCTAATTTTGAGGCGCGATTCGAACGTCGTCGGCAAAGTCGTTTCCGTCCAAAACGCAAACATTCAGTTCATCGAAAATGATCAAAGTTCGTCTGTTGCCGTCGGCAGTCTGTTTTCAGCGGAAACCAGTCGAAGGGAGTGTCTTGCATGCTCGATGAAAGGGGTGTTGTGGTTCGATCCGTTGATATCCGATGTCCACGCATCCGTTCGCACAGTGGAGCGCCAGCGGCTGAACGAACCCAAGCTTGATCAGCGTTGGATGAGAACCGACGAAGCTGCGGCATTTGTGGGCGAATTCAGTTGGTAACCGCCATCCGCAGCGTTTGACTTTTCGGCGCGGTGCGGGCGCGTCTTCCAACCGGTTTGGCGCGCAGGTCGTATTCTTCGGCGCCGGTGATTTCAACTTCAATCATTTCACCGGGAAGATCCATGCCATCAACAAAAACCACGCCGTCAATTTCGGGCGCGTCGCGAAATGAACGACCGATCATCTGTCCATCATCTTCGGATTCCAACAAAACGTCCAGGCGTCTGCCGATCCATTTACGGTTCAGTTCCAGCGAAATCGCCTGCTGCTCGCTCATCAATCGGTGATACCGCTCGCGCTTCACGGAAACGGCGACCTGATCGCGCATCTCCGCGGCGGGCGTCCCTGCTTCGCATGAATAAGAAAACGCCCCCACCCTGTCGAGTTTCGCCTCGCGCATAAACTGCAGCAAGCATTCGAAATGCTCGTCGGTCTCGCCCGGAAATCCCACGATGAATGTGGTGCGGATTGCGCACTCCGGCATCGCTTTTCGCAAACGTTCGAACAGCCGAAGATACCGCTCTCCATCCCACGGGCGCTTCATTTTCCGCAAAATCTCAGGATGTGCGTGCTGCAGCGGAATGTCAATATAAGGCAGAACTTTCGCGGAGCCGCACATCGTCTCGATCAGCTCGTCTGTCAACCGGTTCGGATAAAAATAAAGCATCCGAATCCAATCCACGCCTTCGATCTCGTTCAGTTTTCCCAGCAGTTCGGGCAGTGTGAACTTCCCATAGATGTCGTATCCATACTGCGTTACATCTTGCGCAATCAGGTTAATCTCTCTTGCGCCCGAAGCCGCCAAGAACCGCGCTTCGCTCATCAGCCGTTCGATCGGTTTGCTTTGATGCGGCCCTCGAAACGAAGGGATCGTACAAAAACTGCATTGATGATCGCACCCTTCGCTGATTTTCAAGTAAGCGCTCCACGGCGCGTCCGATCTCGCGCGTGTGGGAACATCGGCCCACAAATGGCTCGGCTTGCCGATTTCGATCACTCTCTCGCCGGCAAACACACGATCAAGAATCTCGCCGAACCGCGCCATCTGTCCCACTCCGATCATCGCGTCGGCTTTCGGGAACGCTTCGGCCATCTTGGAGCCTTCGCGCTGTGAAAGGCAGCCCGCAACCACCACATGTTTGATCGTTCCCCGCGCCTTTCTCGTCAACGCCTTGCGGATTTCGCGCGCACCTTCCCACTTCGCCGTCTGCAAAAAACCGCATGTGTTGATGATCACCGCGTCAACCCGTTCTGACAGTGGATCGAGCGTGTAGCCTCGCTCACGCAGCACCCCCGCGATCTCCTCGGAGTCCACCTGGTTCTTCGCGCACCCCAACGTAACCAGTCTTACCGTTTTCACCGCAAAACGGGATTTTGGCACGAAAATACAGGCGAAACGACCCGAAATCCGGTCTAAACTCTCAGGAGGCCGCTTATGGAGTCTGCTTGGAAAGTCGGAGTGTTTGTCGTCGCGTTCGCGATTCTTCTGGTTTTGGCGTTTGCGCTCGTTGGAAACCCGCTGTTCAAAAAACCGACGGCGAAGTATTACGCCGAATTCAGCGATGCCGCTAACATCCAGCCTGGAGCGGTCGTCACCATGGCCGGCGTCGAAATCGGATCGGTGGATTCGGTCGCCCTGAAAGGGCCGCGCATGGCCGAGATCGTTCTGCTGATTGATCCGAAGATCGCTCTGCCGCTCGATACGGTCGCAACCGTCCCCACCTCGCTCCTTTCGATTGGAGAGCAGAGAATTGAACTCGTCAGCAAAACCGGCCAGGGCAGGCTTTCTGCCGGGGCGAGAATCCCTGGCGAAAAGGCCTCGTTCCTGACCAGCTATCTGCCCGAGGGCAACCGGACAATAGAACTTCTCAACCAAAACCTGGAGGCCACTCAAAAACTGCTCGGCGACCGGGGAATCCGCCAGCGGATTGATGCGATCCTGGCTTCGAGCGACAAAACCATTCAGCAGCTTGGAACGCTTCTGGGCGACGCCCGCGTGGTTCTGAATGCCAACCAAGCCCCGCTCCGCAGGCTGCTGGAAAACGCCTCAACGGCGGTGGCCGAACTCAGAACGGGAATCCAGGCGGTGAACAAAATCGCTGCCGACCCAAAAATGGCCGAGCAGGCACGGCAGATCATGAGTTCGTTGTCAGCCACCGCCGACAAGGCCGAGAAGCTTGTTGCCAGCCTCAATCAGACCATCTCAGGGTTCGACCTGAAAACCACAATGGCTAATGTCGAAAAGATCACCTCGACCGGGGTGGACATCGCCAACAACGCCAAAACGATGAGCGAGGACGGCAAGGTCATCACCAGCAAAGTGGTGGAGCTGGCAGACCAAGCCAAACAGATCGCGGGGGAAGCCAAGGCGCTGGTGGACAAGCTGAACAAATACGTGGATTCGCTCGGGCCGCACATCAAAGTGCCGAGACTGTCAACAAGCCTTGAAACCAGCCGCAACCTGGAAACCAACCGGTTTCAGACGGATGTGACCGCCTCGTACCCGCTGGATGGCGGCCGGTTCTTATACGGCGGCATCTATGACGTAACCGAGAGCAACAAGATCATCGCTCAGCTCGGCCAGCCGATCGGCAAAGGCTCGCTTAGGTACGGCATTTTCGCCTCGAAGGCGGGCGTTGGGGTAGACTATCCGCTCTCTCCGAGCCTGGTTTTCGGCGGCGATCTGTTCGATCCCAATAACATCAAACTGAACCTGCGCGCCACCATCAAGTTCGGAGCCGATTGGTACGGTTTCGTCGGAATAGACAAACTGTTCAAAGAAGCAGAGCCGAGAGTCGGCTTTGGAATCCGAAGGTAACGCAATGAAAGTGATTCTTAGACAGACCTTGCCCAAAGTGGGAAAACAGGGGCAAGAGGTGAACGTTGCAGACGGTTTTGCAAGAAACTTTCTGTTTCCGCGCGGTCTTGCGACCATCGCCGACAAATCCTCCCGTGCCCGCCTTGAACGCGAACGCGCCAAACTTGCCGACCAGCACCAGAAGACGCTCGCCTCTGCGGCAGCCGTGAAAGAGGCGGTGGATGGGCAGACCGTGCGCATCATCGCCAAAACAGGGCGCGCCAGCGCCAAACTGTTCGGCGCTGTTACCGACGAACTGATCGTCGAGGGAATCGAGCAAACGCTTGGAGTG
>JAJPJR010000049.1 GCA_021324165.1 Armatimonadota bacterium | reverse complement strand
CAACGTATCTGCCTTGCAATGGGCCTTCCAACTGTTCAACCGAACGCACGCCGCGCATTCGGATTTTTGATTGCGCTTCCACGGCGCGCTTCAAAATCGCGCGTGCGGCATCGCGGATCGGGCGCTGCTGCGCCGCCGCCGAAAACGCAATGCAGATTGCGGCCGCACCGCACAAGAATCTCATAACGAACTAACGGATTCGCCAAACAGAACTTTGTCGCTGTCGGTCGGCTTGGCATTTTGATCTCCGCCTGCCGCGACCGCCTCTTGATGCCATCGGACCAAATCTTGCGAAATCGAATTCGGTTCGGGCTGCGGGCCGTTTGCAAACGTCAAAAACAGTGCGATCCCTGCGGCGGCCGTGGCCAAACCTCCGGCTGCGAGTTTCACACCCAAGTGAGAAAACCACCGTTTTGGAGCCGGTCTCATCTGTTCAAGTTTGGCATTCAGGTGTGCGCGCCAAGCCAGGCTGGGTTCACACGGAACCATCCCCTTCACTTGTTGAACGTGATCGGACTGCGCGTCTTCTTCCAAATACGCTTCGAGCAGCGCCTGCTCGATTGCGGTCAGCGCCAATCCGGATTCCAGTTTCGATCTCAACTCTTCGCGGCTCACTTCAAATCTCCCACGTTCCCATACTGTTTCAGCGCCTGTTGGAGCGCTTCTCTTGCCAAAAACAGCCTCGACTTTACCGTCCCCACCGGCACGTTCGAGATTTCGGCGATCTGTTCATAACTCAGCCCTTCATGATCGTGCAAAAGCAGCACCGAGCGAAGTTTTTCCGACATCGAACGCAGTACGTTTTCTAACACATCTCCCATTTCGGATGCAACGACGTGGCTTTCCGGATCCCAGCGCGAATCAGGTATCCCGTGTGCACGGTCTCGGTCTTCTCCTGCCAGCGGAGTTTCTTCCGGCCTTCGATTCGCGCGGCGTTTTCTGTCAATGCAAAGGTTGTTGGCTATTTTGAACAGCCAGGTGCTGATGGATGCCCGGCCGTCAAACCTCTCGATGCTTTGAAACGCGCGAATGAACACCTCCTGCGAAATGTCTTCCGCATCTTCGATGGTCGGTACCATCCGCCGCACGTACCCGAAGACGCGCGCCTGGTACTGGTCAATCAGATAGCCGAATGCTTCCGAATCGCGCCTTTTGCATCGGCTGAGGATCGTTCCGTCCAGCACAGATTCTTCGGTTTGGTGCGACAAACGAACTGCTCCTACGCTTGCCACATCGGTGCTCCAGGCCTGTAAATACGCCCGCAATCGGCCCAAGTTCACCAAATGGCTGCCGATATTGTTGCCGGAAACCGCCTAAAGCCGCAGCCCGACCGTGAACGCGAACCCGTCCAGGAAGCTCCCCACGTTATTCACGCTGAAAAACCGGATCTGGAACGTGACCGGGGTGCCGCCCCCTAAATCGTATCCGACCCCCACCTGATAGGCAAGCTCGAACGAATCCTCGAAGTTCGGCCTATGCGCCAAAGCCCCTCCCAAACCCACATTCCAAAAGAAATGGCTGCTGGTGTATTGAATGTAGTTGAGGGTGATCGGAACCGCCGAAGCGCCCGCTTTGCTGTAGGCGTCGCCGGACAGGCTCCATTTGCCGGGGAACTGGCCCCCGCCTTTGAACAGGGGGAACCGGCCAAGCCCAAGTTCGACTCCACCGGTAAACCACGCCTGGCCCAAGTTGCCTGCGTCGTTATCGGTGGGTGAAAAGATTCCGGCTCGAATCAAAGCCCCCAGCGGCTTGGTTTGAGCCTGGGCCGAAACGGCCGCTAAACTCGACGCAGCGACGATCCACGCAATCCATTGCTTTCTCATGCCTTCCATTCTCCATTCCTTAGACGGGCCTTGGGCGGCGTGTTATGCTGCCTCGGCACCCGAAAGTTCATCTGTTATAGCACTTCGGTCGAACGCGCCGGGAGGGCCGAACGTCCCGAACAGAGGAACTATGTTGGTTTTTTGACCCAAAACGTGTAGAATGGGTTCAGGAGTTAGAGATGATCGCACCCCTTGCAGCTATCACCCTTATCCAAGTGCAGACGTGGCACCTGCCCGACGAGCCCGACCTGATGCAGACGGTTACGATCTCTGGGTCTGCCAGCGATGATGCCGGGGTTGAAGTTTCCATTGACGCAGGCTGCGCGCGGTCTCCCAAGGCTGCTCAGCAGGCGGCTGTCTCCCGGCGCGCTCAGTGGGCGTATGTGATTCTTGCCCCTTTGCATGGCGAGTTCATGGTGTGGATCGAAGACCCGGCCTCGGCCAAGCGGGCTGAACCTGCCGAAGCGTCCGACGATTTCGATTCCTATGTGAACAACGAGTCCGGCGGCTCGACTTTCAACGTGGATACGTTCGGCAATCGGGCGCCTTACTAACAGATTCACCGTTACGGGAACTCCCGGCGCACGCGAACTGTTATCGCAAAGTGATAAGCCCACAAGGAGGAGTTACCCATGCATCGTCTGTTGTTCGTACTATGTGCGGCCCTGTCGGCCGCGTTTGCCTTTGCCGGTTCGGTTCCCAAGGAGTGGACCGCCCGCTACGCCGCATTAGATCAGGCCCTCAAAGCGCGTGATACCGCCAAGTTCGAGAGTTATCTTGATTCCAGTTTCGTCAGCGTGGATTCGAAGGGCGCCGAGACCAGCCGCGATGACTTCATCAAAATGATTGATGAGATTTTCAACGGCGCCGCCAAAGCCGCGCCCTCCGTCAAGATCAGCTCGGTGAAATCCGAAGGCGACACCACGAATGTCGCTTTTGATTTTCATTTGAAAGTGACCCGCAGTGACGGATCGTGGACGGCGGTGCACGAGGTAGGCACGGACAGCTGGAAGAAGATTGACGGCGATTGGAAACTGGTCAAAACCGTGGATAAAGCTATGAAAATGACCAACGGCAAGCCGAAGAAGAAAAAGTAATCGGGCTTGCGCGAAAGCATTCTCGGGGCAGGGCAGTTTTGGCCCTGTCCCTGTCTTTTTGGGTATACAATCCCCAAAAAGGAGAGTGAGCATGCCGTTGCAATTAGGAGACACCGTTCCGAATTTCACTCAAGATTCGACCGAAGGGCCGATCAACCTGTACGAATACGCGGGAGATTCCTGGGTGATTCTGTTTTCGCATCCGAAAGATTTCACCCCCGTCTGCACCACCGAACTTGGCGCCGTTGCTAAACTGATGCCCGAGTTTCAAAAGCGCAACGTGAAAGTTCTTGGATTGAGCGTGGATTCGAACGAAAGCCACAAAGGCTGGCTGAACGATATCGAAGAGACGCAAGGAGCGAAACTGAACTTTCCGCTGATTGCCGATCATGACCGCAAAGTAGCCAACCTTTACAACATGATCCATCCGAACGAAGACAACGTGTTCACGGTGCGCACCGTTTTTGTCATTGACCCGAACAAAAAACTGCGCTTGACGCTTACCTATCCCGCGCCCACGGGCCGCAACTTCGATGAGATTCTGCGCGTGGTTGATTCGCTTCAAATGACCGACAAGCACAAGGTCGCCACTCCCGTCAATTGGAAGCAGGGAGAGGATGTGATCATTCTGCCTTCGGTGAATAACCAGGAAGCTGCCGTGATGTTTCCTTCGGGCTGGAAGGAGTTGAAGCCTTACCTGCGCGTCACAGCGCAACCCAAAGGATAACGCATGGTGCTTGCGCTGATGCATTGCATCGCGGCGCAAACCCTCGAGCCGTTTGGCGCGGTGCCCTCGGAGCGCCAGTTGGCTTGGCATCGCATGGAGTATTACGCGTTCGTTCATTTCGGCCCAAACACGTTTACTGACAAAGAGTGGGGCGAAGGCAAAGAAGACGCGGACGTTTTCAGTCCGGCCGCACTCGATTGCCGCCAATGGGCGGCGGCGTTCAAAGAGGCAGGAATGAAAGGCGTGGTCATTACTGCCAAACACCACGACGGCTTCTGTTTGTGGCCAAGCAGATACAGCACGCACACAATCGCGCAATCGCATTGGAAAAACGGCAAAGGCGACGTGTTGAAAGAACTATCAAACGCGTGCAAACAGTACGGACTCAAAATGGGAGTGTATTTATCTCCGTGGGATCGCAATCATCCGGCTTATGGCACTCCGGAATACAATCAGGTTTTTGCAAACATGCTCACCGAAGTGCTCACGCAGTACGGGCCGATTTTTGAAGTCTGGTTCGACGGGGCCAACGGCGAAGGTCCCAACGGCAAGAAACAGGTTTACGACTGGAACCTTTTCATTCAAACCGTACGGAAATATCAGCCGAACGCGGTGATCTTCAGCGATGCCGGACCTGACGTTCGATGGATCGGAAATGAAGACGGCATTGCAGAAGAAACCAACTGGTGCACCATTGACCGTTCGCGATACGTTCCTGGTACTTCGCTGTATCGTGAGCTGACCGAGGGCAAAATGGGCGGGACCGACTGGGTGCCCGCAGAATGCGACGTTTCAATCCGGCCCGGATGGTTCTATCACGCTTCGCAGGATGCGCAGGTGAAAACCGCCGAACAGTTGGAAGAGATCTGGTACCGATCGGTCGGTCAAAACGCGAACCTGATTTTGAACGTTCCCCCCAACCGCGACGGGCGCATCCACGAAAACGATATCGCGGCGCTGACGGCCCTGAAACAAAGGCTGAATAGAACTTTTAAAACCGATCTGGCGCCGAAACTCGGCAGGAACATCGTTGCGTTCGACCGCATCTGGCTCGCAGAAAAAGTGGAACTCGGCCAGCGCGTGAAACGGTTTCACATCGAAGCGGAATTCAACGGCGGATGGCAGACGATTGCCTCGGGAACGACGATCGGGTTCAGACGGATTCTGCGAGTTCCGTTGACAAAGGCACGCAACATCAGGCTCGTGATAGATGACGCGCTCGCTCCTCCGCAGCTGCTTCCGATCAAAATCTACAACTCACAATCATGAACGCAAAAGACCTGATTCTTGGACAGTTCGACACGATGCGCAAGCAGCTCGAAGCGGTGCTCGACGGATTTCCCGAAGATGCCGTCGGCCGAAGATTTCCCACGATCAGCCTCGCGCCGATTGAGGCGGTCGAGCATCTATGCGATGCGTATTCGGGTTACTTGGCGAATGACCGCCGCAACTATCGTTGGGGAAGTTATCGGCTTTTGAGCAGCGATTGGGAGTCAGCGCTGAAGGAGTTGTGGTCGGTTCGCGGCCAGGCACGCGAAGCGGTGCAGAATTCGAACGACGATGCGTTTATCGCGCTGGCGTTTGATTATGTGATGGCGCACGACGCATACCACGTGGGCCAGCTGGCGGCCTGCCGAATGGCATGCGATCCAAAGTGGGATCCGGAGAGCCTGTATAAATAAGGGGTTGAAAACCTGCCGTTTTCCGAACATTAAAGTAGATCCTGAACTTTGCGACACGATGGGCCGTAAACCCCGTCAAACTGGTCAGAAGGCACAGGATCACGGAGGATCATCATGCTTACTTCACTTATTCTTGCGGCGGCGCTCGCACCGCCGATCAGAATCTCGCTTTATGCCCACCTGACGGGCCAGGAAGTAACGAGCATCGCGTTTTCGCCCTCGGGCACGCAGTTCGCCTGCGGAATGGCCGACAACACGGTAAAAATCTTCGATGCGAAAACCAAGCAAGGCGTGAAGGTGCTGAAGGGCCATAAGTTTCCTGCACGGGCAATCGCATGGGGTCCGGGAAACCGTTTGGTGAGCGGAGCCGAAAACGGCGAACTGAGACTTTGGGACATCAAAAGCGGCGCGTCGAAAGCGTGGTCGGGGCACATCCGCGCGGTTCAATGGATCGCATTCAACCGTGCAGGAAACCGCATCATTACAACAGGAGTGGACGATGTGATCAAAGTTTGGGCGCCGGGAAACTTCAAGCCGCTGCTCACGATTCTTGGCAAAGGAATCAATGTGTATGGCGCGCGATATGATTCTTCGGGATCGAAGATCGTGGCTGCCACGCTTGGAGGCGGGCTTGTAACCTACAGCGCAAACACAGGAGCCGAACTCAAGCGGTTCGGCGGTCACGGCGGCGTGGGTGTGAACGATATCGCAACGTTCGGCTTGCGCGCGATCACCGCCGGGCGCGATGGAAAAGTGGGCATTTGGGATATCTCTACCGGAGCCAGAAAAACGTATCTAAATGCGCACAAAGATTGGGTGCTCAATGTGGCGATTGATCCGAGCGGACAACTTTTCGCCACGTCGTCATCGGATGGCACGATTAAAGTGTGGGATATGAAAACGCTCAAGCCGGTTGCGACATTCGACAAGATGAACTACGTGGTTTCGCCCCTTGCATGGAGCGCAAGCGGAGGTGTTTTGGCGGCAGTTGGTCAGGACAACTACCTTTCGCTTTACACCGTTGGAAAATAGCGGGTGGTGCCGGAGGCGGGAGTCGAACCCGCACGAGGTCGCCCTCAACGGTTTTTGAGACCGCCGCGTCTGCCATTCCGCCACTCCGGCGAAGTGTGGGGAGCGCGGATTATACCGTCAGGAGATTTCGTCCATCTCCAGCCAGTTTGCGCCTTTGCTCACGTCAACTTCAACGGGAACGTTAAGAGGCAAAGCGTTTTCCATGCACGTTCGGATGCTCGGAACGAGGCTGGTTTCCGTATCGGCAAGTTCAAACAGCAGTTCGTCGTGAACTTGCAAGATCATCCGCGTCGCCTTGCCTTGCAAAACCGGATTCAGATGAATCATGGCGAGTTTGATCATGTCGGCGGCGCTGCCTTGCATCGGCGCGTTCATCGCCTGCCTTTCGGCATATTGCCGAGCCACGCGATTGCCCGCATGAATGTCGGCAAAGTATCTTCGCCGGCCGTATAGCGTCCGGGTGAAGCCTTTTTCTTTGGCCTCGCGCACGATGCCTTCGATGAACGCTTTGATTTTTGGAAACCGCTCGTAATACTGCGTGATTAACTCTTTGGCCTGCGCCACGGTGAAATTGCCTCCGAGTTGATTCGCAAGCCCGTAATCGGTTACGCCATAAAGCACCGCGAAGTTCAGCATTTTCGCGTAGCGGCGGTGGGCGGAACTCACCTTGTCGAACGGCTCGTTCCACATCAGCGCCGCGGTCGCCGCATGCACGTCCTGACGATTGTTGAAGGCGCTCACGAGTTGTTCATCGCCGCAAAGATGCGCCAGCACGCGGAGTTCGATTTGGGAATAATCAAAGGATGCGAGCGAGAACCCGTGCGGCGCTATGAAGGCGCGGCGAATCTCTTTTCCCATCTCGGTTCGCACCGGAATGTTCTGCAAGTTGGGATCGTTGCTGCTGAGCCGCCCTGTGGCGGCGACGGTTTGATTGAACGTGGTGTGGATGCGGCCGTCTTCGGCGATCATTTTTGGAAGCGCGTCAACGTAAGTGCTCTTGAGTTTAGTAAGTTCGCGCCAGGTGAGAACGAGCGAAACGATGCGGTTTTCGGCCGCAAGCTGCAGCAGCACTTCGGCTCCCGTCGAGTATCCGGTCTTTGTTTTTTTGCTTGAAGCCAGTCCGAGCTTTTCAAACAGAATCACTCCCAGCTGCTGGGGCGAACCGATGTTGAATTCTTGACCGGCCAGCTCATAAATCTCGTTTTGAGTTGTTTGAATGGTTTGTGCAAGGTGCTTGCTGTAGTCGGCAAGCATGCCGGTGTCGAGAAGCACTCCGAAAATCTCCATCTGCGCCAAAATCGGCGCGAGTGGAAGCTCGATGTCGGCAAACACCCGCCATTGATCTTCTTTTTTAAGTTGTTCGGTGAGAGGTTCAACCAGTTTTGCGACCGCCATCGCGCGTTCGGGATCGGTCGCGGGCGCCGGTTCATCCAGAAAGCCTTGGGCTACGTCTTCGAGCAGATAACTCGAACGGCCGGACTGGAGCACATACGATGCGAGCATCGTGTCGAATGCGCACGGCTGAAAGGCGTGGAGCCTGCGGTGAACGGCCTTTACATCGTGGAAGGCGCATTGCTGCGGAGATTTTCGAAAGAACGCATCGGCAACCTCGACGGGAATGCACGCTGCGGTTTTTCCGTTTGCGGCAAATGCCGAATCCGTTGCATAAAACATCCCAATCGTAGAGTTTTGCGCCCACTTTTCTAATTCAGCCAACGTTGAGAACTGCTGCATACTGATCTCGGCGCGAGTAACCACGGGAGCAGATTCCATCAGCGACATCTGTTGCGCAGGCAGGTACGGCTTCATCACCTCCGGAAGTTTTTTCAAATGGCTGCGAAATTCAAGACTTTGGAACAGCGCTTTTGCGGCCTCGAGCTGTTGGGGACTCATTTTGAACGGCTTGTATTCGAACGAAACGGGCAGATCGCGGACGATGGTCGCGAGGCGTTTTGAGGCCGGTATCTGTTCGGTGAACGGCTCGAACTTCGCGCGGATTTTTGGATCCATCTGGTCAATGTTTTGAATCATGTTCTCAACATGCCCAAACTGATTGATGAGTTTTGCCGCGGTTTTTGCGCCGATGCCGGGAACTCCGGGAATGTTGTCGCTGGTATCGCCGACGAGCGCTTTGTAATCGGGCACAAATTCGGGGCCGAAACCGTATCGTTCGTGCACGGCTGCCGTGTCATAAATCACCACGTCGCTCACACCCTGCCGAGTGGTCATCACTTTCACATGATCGTCCACCAGCTGCAACGAATCCAAATCTCCGGTGACGATGATCGTTTCGTAACCGTGCTTTTCTGCATCCAGGCTCAGCGTGCCGATCACGTCGTCGGCTTCATATCGTTCAATTTCGATTACCGGAATTCCGAGGGCGTCAATCAGTTCGCGCGACATCGGAAACTGCTGAATCAGTTCATGGGGCGCTTCGGTTCGATGCGCTTTATAATCTTCAAACTCCTCGGCGCGGAACGTTTTTCCAGGAGGATCGAGCGCAACCACAATGCATTCGGGCTTGTCACGCTCGATGAGTTGAAACAGCATGCTGACAAAGCCGAAAAGCGCGTTGGTGGGGCGGCCGTCGCTGGTGCTCAAAAACTTTGTGCCATAAAACGCACGAAAAATCAGGCTGTAGCCGTCAATCAGCACAAGTTTTTTCGCCATAGCAGGATGTTACCAGCACCGGTCGGCAGCGCCCCAAAAACCTGTCCAAAAGGTGCGTGCGCCGTCAATGGCGAATGTTTCGTCCTGAATTCGAGATGATTGCGACACCAAAAAGATGGCGGCTGCTCGACATGGGCGGATATGAATGGACAGTTTTGTTCGCCGCGTGGTTAGGCTGGGGTTTCGATGTGTTCGATGGGCTGCTGTTCAACTTTGTGGCTCCCAACTGCGTTCCCACGCTTTTGGGTTTGGCGCTGAAATCTCCGGAGGCGGCGCGTGCCACATCGTTTTGGACAGGGCTTCTCACCGCGATGCTGCTTATCGGCTGGGCGGTCGGCGGAATCTTGTTCGGCTGGGTGTCGGATCGCATCGGACGAACGAAAACTTTGCTTGTTACCATGCTGCTGTATTCGCTGGGGACGGCGCTGTGCGCAATCGCGCCGAATATCTGGGTGTTCGCTTTCTTCCGGCTGATTGCGAGTTTAGGAATCGGAGGCGAATGGGCTGCGGGCGCATCCATGGTTGCCGAAGTTGTTCCCGAAAAAAGACGGGTGGAAGCGGGAGCGCTGCTTTACACCTCGGCGCCGCTCGGACTGTTTTTGGCAACGTTCGTCACGCATCAGATCACGGGAGTGCAGTTTGTTTCGAGCCCCACAACATCCTGGCGCATCGTGTTTCTGTTCGGTTTGGCGCCGGCGGCTGTTGCGTTTTTGGTGCGGCTGTTTGTGAAGGAGCCTGAAAGATGGAAATCGGTCAAGGAGATCGCTGCTCCCCGATTGCGCGAACTGTTTTCGCCAAAACTTCGACGCGCAACATTCGGCGGATTGGCAATGGCGGTTACGGCTTTAATCATGTGGTGGTCTTGCAACGGGTTCATCAGCGTGATCGTCGCAGGGCTCGCAAAAGAGCGCAGCGCGATGCTCGATCTGCTGCCCAACGAGGCGGAACGTTTGAAGCAGCAGTGGATCGCTTTGGCTGCGAACAGTTTTAATCTTGGCGGACTGATCGGAACGCTTCTCACGGTTCCGTTGGCGAAAATCCTGGGCCGAAAAGCGATGTATTTTTGCTATTACGTTTTGAGCGCCGCGGCGATTATGAGCACGTTCGGGCTGAACCTTGATCCTGAAGTGCGGCTGCGGTTGTACTTTGTTGTGGGCCTCACCGTTTTTGGAGTGTTCGGCAGTTTTACTTACTATCTGCCCGAACTGTTTCCCACAAGGCTTCGCAGCACGGGCGCGGGTTTTTGCTACAATTTCGGACGGTTTATTGCGGCGTCGGGACCGTTCCTGGTCGGCTTCATCGCCTCTAAGGGAAAAGACAGCGTGCATTTGGGTTTGTCGCTGCTGTTTTTTGTTGGGTTCATTCCGATCGTCGCGCTGCTGGCCATGCCTTGGGTGATCGAAACCAAGGATCGGCCTTTGGAGGACTAAATTGTCTATTAGAATCGCCATCATCGGCTGCGGAGGATTCGCAGGAGTTCATGCGCGCAGGCTGGCCGAACTGCCGGAAGCGCAGGTGGTTGCGCTGCAAGACGCCTCGCAAGACCAGTTGGAAAAGTTTTCACACAACTGGTATTCCAGCGCGCCAAACCCGCCCGCGATGTTTTTGGACAGGGAACAGATGTACCGCGTAACGCAGCCCGATGCGGTTGTGATCTGCACGCCTCACACGCTGCACTTTGAACATGGAATGCAGGCGCTCGAGTTCGGCTGCCATGTGCTGATGGAAAAACCGATGGTTACCGATTCAAAACAAGCGCGGCAGCTGGCGGAGGCCGCCAAAGACAGAGTGTTCGTCATCGGCTATAACACTCCGTGCACCGCCGCATTTGGACATCTGAAGCGGATCATCGCAGCCAACGAATTGGGCGAATTGCAAATGGTTACGGGCTGGATATCGCAAGATTGGAAACGGATGACGACCGGTTCGTGGCGTCAAGACCCGTCGCTTTCCGGCGGAGGACAGATGTATGACAGCGGCGCGCACATGTTCAACAGTCTGGTTTGGAGTGTGGACTGTCCTGTGCAAACGGTGTTCGCCATGGCCGACCATCGCGAAACGCCGGTTGATATTAACGGCTGCGCGCTCATCAAATTCGAAAACGACGTTCTGGCGAGCATCACGATCAGCGGAGACTGCGCGCACGATGCCACAGGCATGAACTACATTTTCAGCGACGGGCTGGTTGAGATTGACGGGTGGAGCGGCACGTACATTCGTTATAAGCGCCGCGGCGAAAACGACTGGATCGTTCCCGATCTTGGCGAGTCTTCGAATCCCGACAAGAACTTTGTCAATGCGATTTTGGGCAGAGAACAGCCGCTTGCCGTGCCGCGGCACGGTGTGTTGCAAAGCCAGTTGATGGACGCGATTTATGCGTCGGTCAAGACCGGCGCGGCCGTTAGTCCAAGTCGAGATTTTGAAACCGTCTGAGCCGGGAATCCATCACGGGCAGCAGAATCTCATACGCTTCCTGCACGCGCAGGTGAACGATCGCGGCTTTTTTGCGCTCTTCCGATCCTTCGGGAAAGTTTGCGGGCAGTGATCGTTCGCTCAGCCGTTTGTATTCTCGGTGAAGATCTTCGAGCGTTGCGTTCGCGCCAAGATTGAGGATGCGCGCTGCGGTCGCCGCGGTCATGTTCTGTTCGGGCGCAGGCGCGGGCTTCGGGACTTCCTGCACCGGCCTCGTTTCCGGATTCAAATAGTCGTCGAGTTCGGAGCGGGCGTCGCGCTCGAACACCGATTCGATGCGCTCGAGCTGCTGGCCGACATACGCCCTCAGCAGGTCGTAGGCGCGCTTGCCAAGGCTCACCGAATGCCACCGCCGATGTTGAGTTCCTGCACGGAATCTTCCATGGTTTTGCCGATGCGCTGCAGACGGTCGCTGAACTCCGACAGCGGTTCTTTGGACTGTTCAATTTCGGAAACCGATTCAGCGACGGTCATCAGAATCTTTGACCGCAATTGAGAAAGCGCGCTTTCGGCGTCAGCGAGCGCACCGTCCATTTTTGTTGTCGCTTCTTGATATTTCGCTTCGAGCGCCGAATCGGCTTCGGTAAGTTTGGCGATTTTGCAGCGGGCTTCTGAAAGATCAACTGCGCGCCTGAGCGTGGTATCAATTTCGGTTTTCAGATCGGCAGAAAGCGCCGCCACAACGGGGTTTTGCGCATGCGTTGTCAGCAGTTCGCAAATCTCGCGGTGGAGTTTGAAAACGGATACCAGCCGCGGCCGGGCTGCCAGGCTCACGTTGTCAATGCTCAGTTCATCCAGCCGCTTTTTTGCATCCACCGCCGCAAAGTTCACGAACAGCGCGGCAACCGCTGCCAGACCTCCGAGCGCGGCCGCCGCAATCGGCCCGAATGTCCAGCCGATCGCCGCCCCAATAACTCCCGCAATTGCCGCCGATGCGATTCTCATAGTCGAACTCTCAACACGACCGAAGCCGTCCATCCCCGTTTGTCGAAGTACCTTACGCTCGGCGCGAGGAACGCGTTTGAGGCGATTGGGACTTCCGCCGCAATCGCATAGTTGAATCTGTTGCTGGAAACAAGCGCAGTGGCCTCGGCCTGAACCAAAGGCCCATAAGGAAACTGGTACGAAAGCAGCCCGTCTACCACATCTTCATCTTCATCGAACGTCGTCTCTCCGTTTCGCAGGCGGATCCATTCGGCGGCGAGCGTCCACCCTTCGGTTTTTTTTGTCACGTCGGCGCCATACATCAAGCCGTACCCTCTTCGCCTTCGATCCGTTTCGTCTGGGGGCCGAATCTGCGTAAAAGACGCGGCGTTGATTCCAAATCGGTCGCCAACGGCGATGGAAACACCAACGTTATCGCCAAACCTCGCCGTAAACCCTTTTTGTCTGTCTTCGGAATTCGCATAGGCAAGGCTGATCGGCAGATCGGCCACGATCAGATCGAGGTCGAGTTTGGCGGCAAGCGCCGAATCTTTGAAAATGCGGCCCGAACCAAAAGGGAGCACCTGTTTGCCGATTCTCCAATCGCCCGGCCGTTCCACGTACGCCTCATCCAGCGTTGATGTATCGGGGTCGTTGTGGATGCGTTCCAGTTTTTGAAACACCCTTACGTGCAATTCGTTTTCAAAATTAGCGGAAAACCGAACCCTGGAAAAGTTGCCGACATCGTCGTTCCATCGAAAAATCTGGTTTCCCGAACTGTCCAAACCTACTCGCGGATTCAGGTCGAGCCCAAACGTGACCGTCGGCGCCTGCGCTGTCGCCGCTGCACCGATCAGAAGTGCGATGCCGCTTGCGCCAAACCGTAACATTTGCGGCAATGTTACCGCGGACGAAACGCTCTCAGCCTTAGTGCGTTGCCCACGACGCAGATATCCGACAGCGCCATAGCGGCGGCTCCGATCATCGGATTGAGAAACCCAAGTGCGGCCAACGGTATCGCCAATGAGTTATAAAAGAACGCAAAAAACAGGTTTTGTTTAATGACTTTGAGCACGGCTCGGCTCAGGCGGACGGCTTCGGGAATCGCGTCTAAATTGGATCGCACGATCGTGATATCGGAAGTTTCAAGCGCGATGTCGGAGCCCGAACCCATCGCAATTCCCACATCGGCTTGGGCCAACGCCGGAGAGTCGTTGATTCCGTCGCCTACCATCGCAACCCGTTCTCCTTGCCGCTGCAGTTTTGCGATCTCTTCGCTTTTATCTTCGGGGCGAAGTTCCGCAAGCACGGATTGGATGCCAACTTGCGCGGCGATCGTTTCCGCGCTCACGTGGGAATCGCCCGTCATCAGCACGGTTCGCAGGCCGAGGTGTTTCAACGTTTCTACAGCGTGTCGAGCCTCGCTCTTTGGAATGTCCGATATGCCAAACGCCGCGAGCGCAACGTTGTCCTGCCACAGAATGACCACGGTGTTGCCCAGCTTTGCGCTCTTGTTTGCGGGCTCTTGAATTCCGTCGAGGCTCACCCCGATGGATTCCGCAAACTTTTGACTGCCAAGGCCCACGGATTTTCCGTGCAAAACGCCGATCACGCCGCTGCCTGCCTGAGCCTGGAAACTCTCGATCGGCTGCGGCTGAATGTTGCGCTGACGCGCGGCTTCGATAATCGCTTTGGCGATGGGGTGTTCACTCCGCGATTCGAGGGCAGCGGCAACGGCAAGCGCATCGTTTTCGGAAATCTGCGAACTTGCGACATCCGTGAGCGTCGGTTTCCCGCGTGTGATGGTTCCTGTCTTGTCAAAGACGATCATGTTTGTTCGCGCAAGGGTTTCAAGAGCGTGGGCGTTTTGCGGCAAGACCCCCATTTGGGCCGCACGGCCCACACCCACAACAATCGCCACCGGAGTTGCCAACCCCATCGCGCACGGACAAGCGATGATCAGCACCGCAACCGAATTGATGACCGCCGTATCGAACGCGCCCGAAAACATCAGCCAGCCAAAAAACGTGCCCAGCGCAACCAGCAGCGCCGCTGGAATGAACACCGACGTGATTTTGTCGGCCAACGATTGAATGGCGGCTTTCGAGTTTTGCGCATTCGAAACGGCCCGGATGATCTGCGCAAGCGCTGTGTGTTCGCCGACTTCGGTTGCCACAAACTTGATCCAGCCGCTTCCGTTCATCGTGCCTGCAAACACCCGGTCTCCGGCAGCCTTTTCCACAGGCATGCTTTCGCCAGACAGCATGCTTTCATCCAGCTGCGATTCGCCCTCGATCACTTGGCCGTCAACCGAAATCCGATCGCCGGGCCGGGCTGCCAAAATGTCGCCTTTTTTGATCGAGGCAAGCGGTACCAGTTTGGTCTCTCCCTCATTCCAGAGCAGTGCAGTTGTGGGCTGAAGTTCGAAAAGAGAACGGATCGCTTCGCCGGTTTTTCGCATGGAAACCGCTTCCAAAAACCTTCCCAAAAGAACCAACGTAACAATCGCAGTGGCCGCTTCGAAATAGACGTGCAGATGTGCATGAGAAAACAACGCCGCGATGCTAAACAGATAGGCTGCGCCGACTCCGATTGCGATCAACACATCCATATCGGCATTCCGCGCGGCGATTGATTTTGCGGCGCGAATGAAAAACTGTCTTCCGCACAACACCACAACCGGCGTCGCCAGCAAAAACTGAATCAATGCGGGGAGTTCCGGGATGCCGGGAATGTGCATGGAAGTCAGCAAAATGGGCGAAGACAAAACCGCGGCTACGATGAAGTTGAATCGAGCTGTCTTCGCCTCCTGACTATGGTGATGCTCGTGATGGTGGTGATCGCCATTGCGCAGTTCAGCGTGGTAGCCGGCCTTTTCAACGGCCTCGATCAGGTGGGTGGTCTGCACGCCTTCATCGGCCATCACCGTGGCGCTTTCGCTGGGCAGGCTCACCGAAGACGATACGACTCCTTCCACATTCATCAAGCACGATTCAACGCGCCCCACACACGACGCGCAATGCATTCCGCCGATGTGAAGTTCGTGACGGAGGGTGGTTGAACTTGCGGGAGCGGGTTTTGCGGCGCGGGTCCTCCGCATCGGCCACAAAAACCACCACAAAACGAACGCCGCACTCGCTGCAAAAAGCGCAGCCAAAACAAGATCGTTCATGTCAGATCAGTTTTCAAGTGCGAATCCCGCCTCTTTAATCGCCGCTCGCACCGCGGGTTCCGCCTCGGAATCGCGAAGCGAAACGTGAATGGATTGCGTATCCACGTCCACATTCACGTTCTCAACGCCGCCGATGGCACTCACAACCCGTTCGATGCTCGCCTTGCACCCGGCGCAGCGAATATCGTTCGATTTCAAATTCAAATTGGTGTTCATTTCAGACTCCTTGCATTCAGCTGACCGTAACTGTGATAGCATTTGCCTCCGATTCTCATGGCGAGCCGTTTGCGAAACCGCGCCTTGTCTTGCTTCACCTGCTGGCGGAGTTGGTCGTCCTTTCCAAAAAGATGAAATGCTTCAGAAACGGTTTTTGACCATTTGGGCGCTATGCCGTAATAAACCCACGCGCCGTCGCGGCGGATGCGAACCATGCCTGCCGCGCGGAGTTTCGCCAGGTGATTGGACAGCGTGGATTGAGGCAGATCGAGCGCGTCGGACAGCTCGCACACGCACGCATCCGACTCGGTGAGCATGCGCAGCACGCGCAGCCGAATGTCATCGGCCATCATGCGGCAGAACAGATGCAGCGAAGGCACACAAGCAGGATACCTCATATCCAGAAATCTGGATATGACTACCGGCCGTAGCTGGGATTGATGGTATGCAGGGCGATCGGGTCGTTAGGGAACCGCTTCAAAGCGCGCAATGCGTATTCGCGCTCACTTATTTTGTTGTTCAGCTTGCGTTGAATCAGAATCATCCAGCGATAGGCGTCTTGAAGCGCATCGTCTTCAGCTGCGGTCAAATCCTGCGCTGATTCTCCAATAGAGATGGCCGAACGCAAACAGTTCTGCGCTTCGTCAAATCCTTGCGCTTCGGCCAGATATCTGCCAAGTTCGGTTTGAAGCGCAACAGACTTCGGTGATGCCTGCACGCCTTTGTGCAGCCATGCGATCACTTCACCAATCTTGGATTTGTCGGAACTGTAAATAACGTGCGCGCCCACCACATACGCGGAAACGAAGGTGGGGTCAATCCAAGTCATGAACTGGTACAGCGGAATGGTTTCCCGAAGGTTCACATGACGATGGTTCTTCGGATCCACCCAAGGCTTAACGCTGCGTTCGATTTCGCCCCAACCCAACCGCTTGTCATTGTTCGGGTGCGGGATTTCCGATGTTTCGTTGTGATGCTGCACCGGGTCGGATCCGTCCGGGCTTTGGGTTGAAGCGAGCCGCGCGTCGTTGCGCCGCATTTCGCCTTCGGTCAATCTGCGCATCGCTGCGCCGCCGTGCAGATATTCATCCGCTTTCATCCACAAATATCCCGACACTGTGGAGCGAAATCCGCCGACGATCGAAGCGGTGGCGCTCTGTTCCATCTGCTCTCCGAGTTCCGCCGCATCGGGCTGGCGGTTTTGCACAGGAAGCGTCAAGTGAGCAATCCAGCCCGAACCAAGCGCCAGCCCCAAAGCAAAACAGACGGTTTTCATTTTCTAAATCGGCTGGCTGCGAAACCGGACATAACCCAGCAGCAGCATCGCCGCTCCGTGCAACGCAGAATAAGCCAGCAGCGCGCCGATGACCCACCAAGGAATCATCGGCCAGGCATAGGTGGCCTTTGCGCCCAAATCAAAATAGTCGTAATGGGGAAGCAGTGAATACGCAACGTTAAGCCCGAACGTTGACATCGGATGATCCGCATTCGCTAAGAGCACAATCCGACCGCATGCTGACGAACCGAAACAGATGATGAGCGAAAGCGTAATAGCCGCCGCAGGAGTGGCATAAAGCGAAAGCGCAATCGTCAATCCGCAAAGCCATGCCAAGCCGATGATTTTGAGAATCAGATATTGCAAGAAGATCGCCGTTACCGGCACGGAAAACACCGTAAGCAGAGCGATTCCGATGACAGAAAACGCAAGAAACGCCGCCGACGATATCACCCACGCGGCCGCCCATTTGCCAAAAATCAGCTGCCAGCGGGTGATCGGCCGGGCGAGCAGCGGATACAGCGTTTTGCGCGAAATCTCTTCAGTAATCTGGCGCGCACTCGCCATCACGGCGAAAATCGTCGAAAACAGGCCGATGGCGGTGAACGCCACGTCGCGTACAAACACGCTCAATCCGCGAACTCCAAAAAACCCAAACGTGCCGGCGCCGGCTACCATCACCAGCATCAAGATTCCTATCGCATAGAAATCCTTCCGGCGAATCATCTCCAAAAAACTTGTTCGAGTGAAGGCAGAACAGATGCGAACGGTTTGTGTCATGCCGCACGCTCCAACGTCGGTTCGAAATGCCCCTCCACAACGCTCACAAAATACTCCTCAAGCGAATCCACGCTATCGCGAATCTCTTCGATTTTGTTTTCAACGACCAGTTTTCCTTTATGAATGATCAAAATCCGGTCGCACAACAGCTCAACTTCTCCCAAATTGTGAGAAGAAAAGAACACCGTGGTGCCGCGCTCACGTTCCTCATTCAAAACTTTTCGCAAATCGCGGCGGCCGATCGGGTCTAAGCCAGAAGACACCTCATCCAGCACCAACAGTTCGGGCGATCCCAACAACGCCTGCGCAATGCCAAGTCTTTGCAGCATCCCTTTTGAAAGCTGTTTGTTCAGCGCGTTTCTTTTTTCGCAAATGCCAACCCGTTCCAAGAGTTCAATAATCCTAACCTTCTTTTCTGGGCCGGAGATTCCGTGAAGATCGGCGTACAAATTCATCGTTTCCAACGGGGTCAGATATGGTGAATACATCGCGGTTTCGGGCAGAAAGCCCACTTTGCGCTTGGCCTGAATGCTGCCCGCTTCAAATCCAAACACCGAAACCCGCCCTTCAGCGGGTGGAGTGAATCCCATCACGGCCTTGATCGTCGAGGTTTTGCCCGCCCCGTTCACCCCCAAAAACCCCACAATCTCGCCGGCCTCAACCGAAAAACTGAGCCCCGAAACCGCCGCAAGCGGCTTTGAAAAGGCGCGCCGGTATTCCACGGTCAAGTTGTCTACGGAGATCGCAAGCATAGGCGCTCAGCCCAAATTATCGGCTTTCCTCGCGCTCTGTTCACCCTACTCCCAGGGCGCCTGGGTGCGGACAAAGTGCACAATCGAGCCGACGTCAGGCTGGCGCCTCAACTGGTCGGCATGGGTCAGCGACACCTCCGCAACAAGCCGCATCACGTCGGGGTTGCCGGTGGCGAATCTCCGCGCGTTGGCGGCGTCGTGAAACAGCAGATGTCCTCCAGGCTTCAAGGCGGTTTTCCACCGCTCGAAATCTTTTTTCACACCTTCGTATCGGTGGTCGCCGTCAATCAAGATCAGATCATAAGTTTCAGGCAGCGGATCGAGCGAATTCGCATCGCATGTCAAAAGTGTTACGCGTTCGTGAGCGCCGAGATCTGCAAGCGCCCGCATCAGTTCTTCGTCATCCCACGGTTCAATATCTACCGACGTGATGCGCGCGTTTTCATCCGCAGCGATGGCAAGCAGCAGCACGGTGCCGCCTTGCAGCCGCCCGATTTCAAAAATATTCGGCGCCGCAAGCGACCTCGCGATTTTGAACAGATACCCTGCCTCATCGAAATCCATCCGCAAAACGCCGCGATTCGCTGAATGTAAAAAGAACAGAAAACCGCAATCTTCAAATCCGAGGTCACGGCCGGTGGGAAGAACACAACTCTTCAGCAGCGGAACTTGGATGCTCAGAGCGCGGACAACCGCCTCGGGCCGCTGCCTGCAAACAAACCTCAGCCACTTCTTGCCCAAGCCTCGGGTGCCAAGCCGCGCAATCGCATCCAGAACTTTCACACAACGAAGTTCGCCATCATCGAACTCAAATCCTGTTGGTCTTCCAGTTCCCAAACCGCTTCGAGTCCCGCTTCGATTTGCGAAGGACGCAACAGCGGCGATGCTTGGCTGAGAAACTTCGCCACAACTTCATCATCCGACATCGGATTCAGCGCGTGGCCTTTCGGGGCGACGGCTTCTTTTGTCAGCACGCTGCCGTCTTCCAAAACGACCGTTACGCGGTTGGGAATCCCTTTTGCGGGGTACAGGTCGTCATAAGGCGCGTGTGCCGTCACGTTCGTTTTTGCCACCACGTTCAGCAGCGTCTCGTCGGTAAACCGTTTCTCGTCGAAACTTTTCTGCGTAATCTCGCCATCAATCAGAGCGGCGCAGGTGATGTATTGAATGCTGTGATCGGCAGTCTCTCGGCTGCTGGGACGGTTTTTTTCTGGATCTTTCGCAATGATCTCCCAACTCACCGTAAACGTTTCGATTTCAACCGATCGAATCTGCAGCGGATCGAGCGGTCTTCCATATTCGTTTACAATTTCGAGCGCGGCATCAATGGCAGACTGGCTGTGATACTCCGCCGGATATTTCTTGATATAAGTTCGGTCAATCATAAACGGCTCGCCTGATTCGCCGCCGAGTTTGGGCAGATCGAACGATTCTCCTTTGCAGATCTGATCAAAAAACGCCATTTCGCCTTCGAAAATCGGCGCGGGTCCGCTCATTCCCAAATGAGCGAGCAGCGAAGCGAAAACACCGTTGCGGCTTGCGTTGGCAAACGCGCAACCTTTCCACATGCTCAGCTCTCCGGCCCGCGTGATGCGCATCGCGTTGTTGGGAGCCGCTGCCAAGCCGAACGCGTTTACAAACTGCTGTTCGCTGAATCCCAAAAGCAGACCGCAGCCCGCCGCGGTGCTGAAACTTCCATAGGTTACATGATCCCATCCGTTTTTTCTTATGGAATACGCATCGCACAATCGGCACTGAATTTCATAACTCAAAACGATGGCCGCGATCAGGTCTTGTCCGTCGGCGCCGAACGCTTCGGCAACGGCAAGAACCGCGGCGATGTTATCGCTGGGGTGCGCGGGCTCTTTGCTCAAATAGGTGTCGTTATAGTCCAAATACCGAAACATCACGCCGTTTGCGAAAGCGGCAAGTTCGGGCGTGCTCTGGTGGGCGGTGCCCAAAACGGTCGCCCCATAATCGCTGCTGGCGCTTCGGGCGATCTCGCGCGCGATTTTTGGCGGTTCTGCCAAATAGGCGCCGAGTCCGCATCCAAGCGAATCCATCACACGCCGTTTCGCTTCTTTGCGCGAACTTTCGGGAAGAGTGTCGTACTTAATGCCCGCACAGTAGCGTGCGAGCCGTTCTGCAAGATTCATAGGTTGGCCTTAGGCGCGCAAGATTACCCTTCGGATCACAAGAAGGTAAGGTTGTGCGTCGGATTCGAATCATCGTGCGAAATGGAATTCGGGCTAAGGCTGTTGGGTGGGGGCTGGTGTTTTGTGTGCCGGTCACTTATTGGAACGCCTGGCAGCACACCGGAACGCTTTATTCACTCATTTTCAGCACGATGGCAGCGCTCATCGTGCTCGTTCTGATTAACGCGCTTTTGCACAGGTTCGCGCCAAAACTTGCGTTCACCACGGCCGATATGGCGGTGATTTTCGGCATCGTTTCCGTCGCTTCGGCCATCAGCGGAGAGTGGATGTACCTGAACATGCAGTATGTCCACGTTTTTGCAGGCTACATGGACCGAGATCCGATGTACCGCGATGTTGTTCTGCCCAATCTGCCCAACGGTCTGTACTTTTCGAACCCCGATGAGATTCGTGATTACATCGCAGGCGGCAACGGGCCTTGGTATTTTCTAACAAAACTCGACCTGTGGCTCCCAAAAATCTTTCTTTGGACGATCTTGTATGGGCTCATCACGATCGCTCTGCTGTGTGTGAACAGTCTGATGCGCGATGCTTGGATGCGAAGAGAACGATTAAGTTTTCCTGTCATTCAGCTCCCCGTAGCCATGATCGAGCGCGATGGAAGAGGGCCGATGTGGAAAAACCGCGTCTTCTGGATTGCGTTTGGCATCATGTTCGCGATTGACATGCTCAACGGATGGAACTATCTGAATCCCGCCGTTCCAAGCGTGCCCGTGAAAGAGTGGATCAACCTCACCGATCTGTTCAAAGAGCAGCCCTACGCCTCGTTGGGATTGTTTCCTCTTTCTTTATATCCGTTCTTGGCGGCGCTTGCGCTTTTCATGCCAAGCGACCTTCTGTTTTCGGTGGTGTTCTTCTTCCTTTTGAGAAAACTGATCGTGTTGTTCATCGCCGCGCACGGCATCGAAGGCGGATCTTTCACCGGCAGCAGACTCGCGCCCGAACCCCCCTATTTTACGGAGCAGACGTGGGGAGCGATTCTCGGCCTCTTTGCCACCGCCGTCTGGATCTCACGCTCTTATCTGAAAGAAGTGTGGCGCGACATAAAATCGGGTGCGCACAGCGAAGATGGCGGCATTCCGCATCGGTGGGCCTTCATTCTGTTTTGCGCGTGTTTGGCTGGCATCCTGGCGTTCATGACAACCGGAGGCCTATCGCCGTTCTTAATGCTGCCTTATCTCTTGACATTCGTCCTGTTCAGTTTTGTGATTGCGCGCATGCGAGCGCAATTGGGCCCTCCCACACACGAATTTGCGTTCATGGGCCCAAATCAACTGCTGATGAATTTTTACGGCACCAGGAACCTTTCGGACAAAAACTCCACCATGCTGGCGACCGCATTTTTGGGAATCAACCGTCTTTCGCGGTCGCACCCGATGCCGGTGCAGCTCGAAGCGATGAAAACCGCGGATTTGGCAGGCGTGCGTCAAGGGCCGCTGTTTGGATGGCTGTGTGTTGCGCTGTTCGTCGGCCTGTTTTTCGGAAGCATGTTCTTCGTTCAATCGGGCTATGCTCGGCACGCCGAGCAAGATTGGGGCGATCCGTCCTACATCGTCCGCTATGTGAAAGAAAACCAAACCGGGCCGAACGTGATCGGAATGAGCATGGTGTTTGTGGGCTTTGCGGTTGTGGCGCTGCTCGATGCGATCCGCTTCCGGTTCATCGCGTTTCCGCTCCACCCGGTCGGCTATGCATTGAGCATGAATTTCGGAGTTGATTACTACTGGTTCGGGCTTGTTGTGGCGCTCATCGTGAAATCCATCGTGCAGAGATACTACGGCTTGCGCGGATACACTCAGCTTCGCAACGTTGCATTTGGAATTATGATTGCCGAGTATTCTGCCGAACTCATCTGGGCATCTATCGCCATGATCACGCATCAAAGCACGTACACGATCGGCTTCAATGATCGAGGGTTTTCGCAGCAATGATTCCTTCATGGGAACTTCCTTATCAACGGCCCAAACGCGAGCCGGCCTTCCCGGCAGCGTGGCTCATTCTCGCCGCGCTCATCGCGTTCGCAGCGTTCGGCCAAAACTATGAGATCTCTCACCCGCCGGGACTCACGCCCGACAGGGCTGCCCTCCGAGCAGTGGCGAGCGAATACGGCCAAAAATATGACCTCGCATTCAACGCGATTCAAAAACAGAAGATCATCTCCGAAGCGATTGAAAAAATCTCGGCGGTCAAACTCACCACCACCGGCGCGCAAGGCTCGCGCAACCGCATGCTGATCGTGTTGCGCAAGCGCCTGAATCCCGAGGCGAAAATTGACGACCTGAGACTCAATGCAGCAACCGACGATATCACCGACCCGTCACTTCAAGCCACAGCCGCACAACAACGCACAAAACTGAACGAGGCGTTGCAAAAACTGTACGGCTCGCCGCGGCCTCCTCCCAATCAGATCAAAACCCTCCAGCAGACCATCTCCGAAATCACTGGCGATGATTGGCCGTACTCTCTCGTGCACGAACAGACCGCCAAATCCGCGGGAACCAACCTGATGAAACTCACCTTCATGGGGGTTGCGTTCGCCGTCGCACTCCTTATAGGCGTCGTGTTCATCATCGCTTATCTCATCATTCGAGCAAACGGATTTTGGATTCCAAAAAGTCCGCCGCAGGGCGGTGCGTCAAAAATCGAAGCCGACACGCTTGCGCTGCGGATGGTGTTATATCTGCTCGTTTTCGGCAGCGGTTCGCTGGTCGTTCCCATCATCCAGCCGTTCGTTTCGGACACATGGCTGGAAACGGCGGTCGCGCTGTTCATGCTGCCCATTCTGATTGCGATCATTCACGTTCCGATCTTCGGCTCGCGCTTGTCGTTGCGAGCAATCGGCTATCGTTGGAACAACTTTTGGATCAATGTAGGATCGGCCGTTTATGCTTACTTTGCGACCATTCCGGTGGTTTTTGCACTGGTACTCATTTCTCAAAACTTTCCAAAAAACCTGCCGTCACGAGACCATCCGATCACGCAAGAACTCACCGATCCGTCGCGTATCCCAGCCGTGCTCGTATCTGCGGTTTTGATAGCACCGTTTTTGGAAGAACTGTTTTTTCGGGGCTGTCTGTTTCAGGGGATTCTTGCGCGAACGCGCCAGCCCGCGGTTGCCTTTTTCCTGTCTTCTTTGGCGTTTGCTTCGCTTCATCCCCAAGGAGCCGCTGCGTGGCTGCCGTTGGCTGGTGTGGGGTTCATGTGCGCCCTGGTGTTTTGGCAGACCGGCTCACTCGCCGCGTCGTTGATCCTTCACGCGCTGTGGAACTTCACCCTCATCATGGTGGAGTTGGTCGGCAGGTGAATCTTCGTCGGTATACTCAAACCCAAACATGGCATCGGATACCAGCGATTTTCGCACGGGAATGTGCATCTATCTGGATGGAGAGGTTTACTCCATCGTCGAGTTTCAACACGTCAAACCCGGAAAAGGCGGGGCGTTCGTCAGAACAAAACTGCGAAAACTAAAAACGGGTCAAAACCTGGAAAAAACCTTCCGTGCCGGAGAGAAAATCGAGTCGGCCTACGTCGAACGAAAAAAGATGCAGTTCCTTTACCGCTCGGGCGATGAAGTGGTGTGCATGGATATGGACGACTTCGAGCAGCATCACTTTCCTGTGGGAATGTTTGGAGACCGCGCCGCGTACTTAATCGAAGGAATGGATGTCCAGGCGGTGGTGGTTGACGGCCAAGTTTTCGGCCTCGAGCTTCCCAATTTTGTGGAGCAGAAAGTTGTGGAAACTGATCCCGGCTTCAAAGGCGATACCGTAACCGGCGGCAAACCCGCCAAACTTGAAAGCGGAGCGACCATAACCGTGCCGTTCCATATCAACGTGGGCGACGTCATTAAAGTGGACACCCGAACCGACGAATACTTAGAACGGACGCAAACCGGAGGATAACCAATGTCGCAAAGAGATACGACAAGCAGCGTGCGCACAGGAGACTGGGCCGCAACCGTTTTGGAATGGCTCGGCGAAAAGGCGCTTTGGGTGGGAGGCGGCATCACCGTTATCGGAATCGCGGGCTTGATCTTTTACGCCTTCAAGTTCAGTTCCGGCGGATATCTTGAAAAAGAACTCTCAACGGCAAACAACTACATCGAAGTCCTGCAAAAAATGCTGATTGCAGGTGTGTTGGTGTTCGCGCTCGGAATGACTGCGCGATTTTGGAGCGACATCGCATTGCCGCTCACCCTTTTTGTGCTTGCGGTGGCGCTGTTCACCGCAACATGGTGGATGGAAGCGCTCACAGGTCAAGCCGGCTCCAGCGAAAACCTTGCCGTCGCAAACAAAGCGATCGCTTCGCTTTCGCTGGCTGGCATGTATCTTGGAGCCTATGCGATCATTTTGCAAGTGATTGATGCGTATGCGCGTGTCAAGTTCCGCGTCATCTATGGCTCAAAAGGCGATCTTGTCAAATACGGCAAAGGTGTCAAAGAAGAGTCAGATTATCGCAATGTGTTCATGGGCAAATGCTGGCAGCTGCCGTTTTGCAGAAAGTTCGTCCGCGAACAATGCCCCATCTACCATTCGCGAAGAACCTGCTGGCGTGAACGCGTGGGCTGCATGTGCGAAGAAGAAGTCATCCGCGGCGCCATGGAAGGAAAAATCATTCCCAAAGACGCCGTCGCGGCCGCGAAGTTCATCCCCTATAACATGAAACTACCGCCCAGCCACAAAGCCGAACGGTGCCGGCAATGCATCATCTATAACGAACACCAAAAACACAAATACAAACTCATGGTTCCGGTCGTGTTCGTTGCGGTCGGCCTGTTTTACGTCGGGCTGCATGCGCAGCTGCTCGAATCATCGGGAAGGCTCATCCAAAAGTTCGACACTTCGATGAACAAGTTCACGTTTTCGGCTGGCGGCGATTTGGCTCACGACGTCGCTATTGGCCCCGGCAACGGCATTCTCGAAGAGATCTTTCTGTTTTGCATCATGATGTTCGTGCTTTCACAACTCCTCAAACTCGTAGAGTTCTGCGTGTTTAGACTGAAAATATGAAACCTGCGAGCGATATCGAACAGCTCATCGAAGCCGCAAAGCGCAATCGGCTGTCGTTCGCGCGCTACAAAACTGCCGCAAAAGAGATCAAGATCGCCCTTCCTTCAACGCCGGGTCCAATCGAAACACGCGATGCCGCGCTGGTTTCCGAACCCGTCGAAAGAATCGTCAAAAGCCCGATGGTCGGCTATTTTCACCCGGCCCAGCAGAACTTGGGACAGCCGCTGAAAAGAGGCGCCGTCATCGCCGAAATCGAATCGCTCGGACTTTCCAATCCAGTCCTCGCCGACGCCGATGGAGTGCTCGAACAGTTTTTCTTAAACGACGGCGATCCGGTAGAGTATGCACAGCCCATTGCGAAGGTGCGCGCAAAATGAAAAGACAGCGAGGATACTTCACGCTCATCGGAATGCTTGTGGTCATTGCGATCATCGCCATCGCCGCTGCCTATCTTTATGGCGGAAGCGGCACATCCGACCGTGCCGATAAACTTGGCAAGTCCACCCTCGGCCGCGCGGTGCTCAAAGCCCGCGATGATGAATGTCGAACCAATCTTGGCCAACTTCGCGAATTCCTGATGATGCAGCACGCCGACGAAGAAAAAGTTACTTCGCTTTCTCAGCTCAATGTGCCGCCGAAACTTTTGAAATGTCCCGTGGGCGGGGAAAACTACGTGCTCGATGTGGATACGCAAACCGTGAGTTGCATTCATCCCGGCCACGAGAAATACTGAATGCTGAAACGAGTTCTCATTGCCAACCGCGGCGAAATCGCCTGCCGAATCATCCGCGCCTGCCAAAACTTGGGAGTCGAAACTGTGGCCGTTTACGGTCTTGCCGATTCCGAAAGTCTTCACGTGCGTATGGCAGACCGCTCAGTTTGCATCGGCCCAGGCCCCAATTCCGATACATATTTAAATATGCCCAACGTGCTGATGGCCGCGCTCACAACGCAATGCGACGCCATTCATCCCGGCTATGGATACTTTTCTGAACAAAGTCAGTTCGCCGATGCTTGTCACGCGGTCGGCCTAAAATTCATCGGGCCTCCCGTTGAAGCGATTTCGCGCATGGGTGATAAAGCCGCGGCAAAAGCCGCCGCGATCCGAGCGCACTGCCCCGTCGTGCCAGGATCGGAAGGATGCGTGCATCACCTGGAAGATGCACTCGAAATCGCCCGCGAAATCGGCTTTCCTGTGCTCGTCAAAGCCGCAGCAGGCGGCGGAGGGCGCGGCATTCGAAAAGTCGCGCGCGAAGAAGAGATGGACGAAGCATTCAAAATCGCCTCGCAAGAAGCGCTTGCGAGTTTCGGCAGCGGCGATCTGTATATCGAAAAACTGATCGAATCTCCAAGGCATGTGGAAATCCAAGTTTTGGCCGATGCGTTCGGAAACTGCATTCATCTGGGCGAGCGCGAATGCTCAGTGCAAAACCTGCGCCACCAAAAAATGATCGAAGAAGCGCCATGCGCCGTTATTGACGACGAACTGCGCCGCAAAATGGGCGAAAGCGCCGTTAGGCTCGCCAAATCGGTCGGCTACGTTAATGCAGGCACCGTCGAATTCCTTCTGGATTCAAGCAACAACTTCTACTTCATCGAAATGAACACGCGCCTGCAAGTGGAACACCCGATCACCGAACAGGTAACCGGAGTTGATATCGTCGAGCAGATGCTGCGCATCGCTTCGGGCGAAGAGCTTCCGTTCGAACAGCACGATATCGCTATTCAAGGCCATTCCATCGAAGCGCGCATCACCGCGCAAAACCCCGCCAAAGAGTTCGCGCCCTCGTGCGGAAAAATCACCCACTGGGCGCCCCCCTCCGGCCCGCACATCCGCCTCGAAACCCACGTGTACAAAGGGTTCGCAGTCTCCCCGTTCTACGATCCGATGATCGCAAAACTGATCGTATCCGATTCCGATCGGCAATCATGTGTCCGGTCGCTCGCCCGCGCTCTTGAACAGTTCGATGTCCAAGGCATTCACACCAACATCCCGTTTCTTCGAACCCTCGTCGCTACGCCCGAATTCGTTTCCGGCGATGTGGATACACAGTTCGTCGCGCGATACGTTTCCGAACCGAGCCCAGTCGCATGAACCAAAAATCACGAAGAAAGTCGCGGGAATGGGCGCTCAGAACGCTGTATCAGATGGATGTGTCCAACTGCTCGTTCGAACAGGCGTTCGAATCGGCGCGCGAACCCGATTCCGCAAACGCCGAAGATTACGCCAAACACCTTTGCCAAGGCGTCATCAACAACCGTTCAATCATAGATGATGAAATCGCGGCGATCTCGCACGGATATGCGCTCGACAGAATCGCAGCCGTTGATCTCGCCATTCTTCGCGTTGCGATGTTCGAAATCAATCATTCCACCGGAATCCCGCCCGCCGTCGCCATAGATGAAGCCGTGGAACTCGGCAAAAAGTTCAGCACCGAACAAAGCGGTGCGTTCATCAACGGCATTCTGGGAGCCGCGCTCCGCTCAAAAACTCAAAGCAAAGCCGTCATCCTCGACGGCAAATCTTTGAGCGCCAAAATCCGCGAACAACTCAAACAGAGAGTCGCCGAGCTTGGCATCAATCCTCGGCTCGATGTGCTCATGGCGGCCAACGATCCCGCCTCTGTCGCCTACGTGAAAATGAAGCGCAAATGGGGCGGACAGATCGGAATCGGCGGAGAACTTTTCGCCGTTGATGATTCAACCACGCAGTCCCAACTCCTCGAAAAAATCCGCGAACTCAATGCAAACGACGAAGTTCATGGAGTGCTCATCCAACACCCGCTGCCAAAACATCTGAACGAATCCGAAGCGCTTGAAACGCTGGGCGCAAACAAAGATGTTGATGGAATCACGCCGCAATCTCTTGGAAGGCTCACCGCAGGGCTCGAAGGTTTTCGCTGCGCCACTCCCCTCGGAATGATGCGCATCTTGGATGAATACAACATCGAATGCCGAGGAAAAAACGCGGTAGTCGTCGGCCGAAGCGTCATCTTAGGAAAGCCGTGCGCACTCATGCTGCTCGAACGCGATGCCACCGTCACCATCGCGCACAGCAAAACCCAAAACCTGCCCGAACTCTGCCGCACGGCCGACATCCTGGTCGCCGCCGTCGGCAAGCCCGAGATGATCAAAGGTGATTGGATCAAACCCGGAGCCGTTGTGCTCGATGCCGGATACAACAAACTCGAAGGTCGAACGACCGATGTCGGCGATGTCGAATTCGAATCCGCCTCCAAAATCGCCTCGGCCATCACTCCCGTCCCAGGCGGAGTCGGCCCCATGACCGTCGCCATGCTTCTCTCGAACGTCGTCTTGGCCGCCGAAGCCGCCTCGAAACTTTCCCGAGTCAGGGCGCGTTAAAATCCTTTCGGAGACACCCAAAAGTGAACTTTTTCAAAACGTCCATTCTGCTCGTCGTCCTTACCGGACTGTTTATCGGGGCCGGCTATCTGGTCGGCGGCCAATCGGGCATGCTCATCGCTTTGGCGCTGGGGATAGCCGCCAACGTCGGAATGTATTTCGCCGGCCAAACGATGGCCCTAAGCATGGCCCGCGCCGAGCCGATGCCAAGAAGTTTTGCGCCCTGGCTGTTCGAAGCAAATGAAAAGTTGTGCCAGCGCGCGGGCATTCCCGTCGTGCCGCTTTACCTCTCGCCCGATCCGCAGCCCAACGCGTTCGCGTGCGGCCGAGGCCCCGGCAAAGCCGCCGTCTGCATCAATCAAGGCCTCATTGATTCCATGCCTCCGCGCGAGGTTATCGGCGTGCTCGCGCACGAACTTTCGCACGTGAAAAACCGAGACACGCTGACCATGACCATCGCCGCGGCGGTCGGCTCAGCCATCACCTATCTCAGCTACTTCGGACTGTTTTTTGGCGGCGGTTCCCGGCGCGACAACGGATGGGCAGTGCTTCTGTTGTGGATTCTCGGCCCCATCGCCGCAATGCTGATTCAACTTGCCGTGAGCCGATCGCGCGAATACGCCGCCGATGCGTCCGCAGCGCAACTCATGAACGATGGCTCGCCGCTTGCCGATGCCCTCGAATCGTTATCCAATCAGACCGAACGCATTCCAAGCGCAACCGCGCAGCCAACCATGGCCCACATGTACATCGCCAATCCGCTCAAGGGCGAATCCATCGCGAGCCTGTTCAGTACGCACCCGCCTATGAACGAAAGAATCCGGCGTCTCCGAGCGTTCAACCCCTCCTAAAACAACATAGAGCCGAGAACAACTCTCGGCTCTATATCTCTTGCACGCTCTCTAAGCAGCGATGCTCAACCCCGCCGATGCAGGATCGGCCAAGGTTTCGGCCTCCGCCGGATTCGGCTTGGGCATCGCAGAGTTTTTGTGAAGCGCTGCGCGGTCGGCCATCACCTCAGCGAACGCCGCCTTTGCGGCATCCAGGTTGCCATCACCCAGCGCGGATTTCAGGTTGGCCATCGCGTCTTTCAGCGCCCCGACCGCCGATGGGTTTGCTGCCGTCGTCGGCATTCGATTCGACCACCGGGCAGCCGCCTTCTCGATCCTTGCGAACGCAGTTTTGGCGGCCTCGAGGTCGTTTTTGTTCAGCGCGTCGGCCAGCGCCTTCATCGCGCCTCGGGCATTTGATCCTTGGGGAGCGCTCGCGCACCCGAACGCAGAAACAGTAAAGTTGCTGTTGAGCATTTCCTAACTCCTTCGGACATCACACAGCCAAGAGATGCCCTACCGTTAATTCTTGGATGCTCGATGGCCGATTTGGAGCAGAAAACCCCGCCGGTATAATTTCCGCGTTGGCGGATCGTCCAATGGCAGGACATCAGTCTTTGGCACTGAGAATCTTGGTTCGAATCCAAGTCCGCCAGCCACACCTCAACCCTCGAGCGGATTCTCAGCAAAAATCAGTTCTGCCCGCCGCCTTCGGCTGCTGATTCACCTTCGCGGTTATATGCGTTTTCTTTCGCCGCGACGTCCCGCGCTTTGTCAATCTGGCGTTTGGCGATCCCCGCGTCCGCGCTTTTGTCCGGCATATTCGCCTCAGTTCCCCCGCACCCCGCAACTACGACCGCGGCCAGCGTCCAAACCATCAACTTTCTCATACCTCTTACGTTCCACATTCTGCCTGAGGTAGTTTTGGCGCGACATGCGGATCCCATCCAAACTCTGGCTGATTTCCCTCGCATTCGGCCTCGCGACCCTTCATGCGCAAACTGTCAAGCCGCTGCTCATTACGAACGCGCGGATCGAAGTGGGGAACGGACAACTGATCAGCTCCGGCTCGATCCTGATCAGCGACGGCAAAATCCAACAGATCGCTGATTCGATCACGGCGCCTGCCGATGCGGAAGTTCTTGACGCAAAAGGCATGACCGTGTATCCCGGGTTCTTCGACGCCTATTGCACCCGCGGCCTCAAGCTGCCCGAATGGCCCACCCTTCTGCGCCGAGACATCCGAACCCAGGCGCCGCCGAACATGGACCCCGACAACAAAAAAGGTTTGCGCCCCGAGCTCAAAGCGAGCGACTGTCTCGACTTTTCAAACAACGTGAACGATTGGCTTGCGGCAGGTTTCACCAGCGTGTATCTCGCTCCATCCAGCGGCACGTTCCGCGGGCAGGGAGCCCTGCTCGATCTTTCCGCCGACGCCAAGACTCTCGAACTGCCCGCCTTCGGCCAACTGATTGCGTTCTCGACTGCCGGCGGCGAGGGATATCCCGGAAGTCTTCTCGGGTTCATCGCGTTCATCCGCCAATGCCTTCTGGACGCGCAGCGATACTCCCAACTCGCAAAGCCCGAAAAATCAGACTGGATGGAAGCGTTGAAGCCGCTGGTCGAGGGGAAAACTCCGGCGGTTTTTCAGGCCGATTCGGAACGTGAAATCTGGCGCGCGCTGAACATCTGCGACGAATTCAAACTGCAGCCGATTTTGGCCGGAGCGCGCGATGGATTCCGACAGATTGATCACATCAAATCGAGCGGAGCGAAACTTCTTGTTTCGGTTGCAATCGGCCCTGAACCCAGCAAGTCGCCGCCCGAGGGCGAAACTTCCGATGCCACGCCGCAAGAAGTTCTCAACGAGCGGTGGGACCGGTGGCATGAGCGCGCTCTGAACGCAGTGGAGTTATCCAAAGCCGGAGTCCAGTTCGCACTGTGCTCCGATGGAGATGCGAGCGGTTTCCTAACCAACGTCAGGAGGTTGATCAAACTCGGCTTCGACCGCAACGCGGCGCTCAAAGCGTTAACAATGGATGCGGCCCGCATCTTCGGCGTGCAAGACCGTTTGGGAACTGTTGAAAAAGGCAAGATCGCAAATCTGATTCTCATGTCCGGCGATTTCGCCGATTCGGGCGAAGTCAAATACGCCATCGTCAACGGTGTTAAATATGAAATCAAAAAGTGAAGGAAAACTAACGATGAAACTTCGCATCCCCTTGGCTGCCCTCATCGCAACAACGGCGATCTCCGCGCTCGCGCAATCGCTTCCTTTCGAACTGGAATCGCAGCGCCGCCCAACCATCAACACGCATGGCAGCTGCATCATCAAAAACGCGCGCATTCTCACCGTAACTAAAGGCGTCATCGAAAACGGCGACATCCTGATCAAAAACGGCAAAATCGCGGCGATCGGCCGCAACCTTTCGGCGCCCCCAGATTTCACCGTAATTGACGCCACCGGTCGCGTCATCACGCCCGGCATCGTTGACGCCCACTCGCATCGCGCTTCCGATGCAACCAACGAAGGCACCGACAGCATCACTGCCGATGTCCGCATCATTGACGTTTTGAACCCCAGCAATAAAAACGTTTGGCAGGCGCTCGCGAGCGGCCAAACCGCCGGACTTGTGCTTCACGGAAGCGCCAACGCCATCGGCGGGCAATCGGTGGTTGTGAAATGGAAATACCAGCGTCCGGTGCAAGAGATGATCGTTCAAGACGCGCCCAGGATGATCAAATTCGCACTCGGAGAAAACGTCACCCGCTCCGGATCGCAGACCCCAAACCGGTTTCCGCGCACGCGCATGGGAGTCGAAGCCGTTTATCGCCGCGCCTTCGATGAAGCCAAAGAATATATGAAAGTTTGGGACGATTACAAACGCAGCGGCGCCAAAGGCGACCCGCCACGCCGCGATCTGCGACTCGAGGCACTCGCCGGAGTTCTCAAACGCGAAATCTGGGTGCAATGCCACTCTTACCGCGCGGACGAAATCCTCATGCTCGTGCGGCTGAGCAAAGAGTACGGATTCAAAATCGGCGCGATGCAGCACGCCCTCGAAGCGTACAAAATCGCCCCCGAACTCGCCGCCGCAGGAGTTCCCGTTTCGATTTTCGCCGACAGCTGGTCGTACAAAATCGAAGCGTACGACGCAATTCCTTACAACGCCTACATCTGCAATCGAGCGGGCGTTCTTGTGTCCATCAACACCGACAGTCTGGGCGGAACCGTCGCGCACGCAATGGATGCGGCAAAAGTGATGCGCTATGGAGGCCTCACCGAAGAGGATGCCCTCAAAATGCTCACCATCAATCCCGCCAAGCAGCTCGGGATTGATCACCGAACCGGAAGCCTGGAACCGGGCAAAGATGCCGACATCGCCATCTGGTCGGGACACCCGCTGAGCCCTTACTCCCGCTGCGAAATGACCCTCATCGAAGGCGAAGTTTTCTTCCAGCGCCGCGATGCGTTCAACGTTGACGCGATCGCATACACCCAAAACACATTGCCGAAACCGAAGCGCGAACAGCCGATCGCACTTCCACAAACCGAAAGTTATGCGATCGTCGGCGCGACCATCCACACCGTATCGGGTGCCGTAATCCAAAACGGCACGTTGTTCGTGAAAAACGGGCGCATCGCAGCCGTGGGTTCGTCCATCAACATCCCATCGGGCACTCCCAAAATCAACGCTGACGGCAGGCAGATCTATCCCGGATTCATTGACGCCGGCGCCTCATTCGGACTTTCAGAAGTGGGTCAAGTGCCGCAGACCCAAGATGCGTCCGAACTCGGCGACTTTCAACCCGATCTCGTCGCGCTCACCGCAATCAACATCGAAAGCGAACACATTCCGGTCGCTCGGTGCATGGGAATCACTTCCGCAGTTGTCCGGCCGTCGGGCGGCATCATCTGCGGCCAAGGTTCGCTCATCAATCTTGACGGTTGGACGAACCAGCTCCTCGCCGAACTCAGCCCTTGTTCGCTCATTGTCAACTATCCCGGTTCGGGCGGCGGATTCGGAGGGGCTGACGACAGCGAAGATGAAGAACTCACTTCGGGCGCATCGCTCCCAAGTGCAGAGCCTGCGGCCGAAGCGATGCAAGATGCGTTGACCGAATATTTCGAAAAAGCCAAGAAATATGCCGACGACAAAGCCGCCGGAAAAACCACTCACACCGACACGCGGCTCGAAGCGATGATTCCTTATGTCACGGGCAAAAAATCGGTCATCATTCGAGTGCGAACGGCAGCCAGCATCCGCAGCGCCATCAAACTCGCAAAAACGTTCGGGCTCAAAGCGATTCTTGCTGGAGCCCAGGACGCATGGAAAGAAACCAAACTGATCGCCGAATCCAAGTTTCCGCTCATCCTCACCGTCGCAGGAAAAAGCACCACCGGCGCCAACAGCCCGGTTTCAGACACCGATCCTTATGATTGCATGTATGCGCAGCCGGCGGTTCTTGCCCGTGCCGGAATCAAGTTCTGCTTCCAGTCCGACGACAGCGCCGAAGCGATGAACCTTCCCCTAAAAGCGGCCGAATGCTGCGCCTACGGAATGAAGCCCGATCAACTGCTCAAATCCCTCACGCTCGATGCGGCGCAAATCTTGGGCGTCGAAAGAGACCTGGGCAGCATCGAAAGGGGCAAACTTGCCAACTTCATCGTCACCGACGGCGATCCGTTCCAACTCACCACGAACATCGAAGCCGTTGTGATCAAAGGCCGATCGGTTCCATGCACCAGCAAGTTCACGCGCCTGCGCGACAAGTACCTCGCGCGCCTTTCTCAAAAATAACGGTTACTTCCAGCCGATGAAGTGAAACAGCCAGATGCGCAAAATCGCAAGATCGGCGGTGTCGAAGTCGCCGTCGTCGTCAACGTCGCACATCACGTTCCACTCGATCGGCATGTTCGGCTTGCCGAATTTCGAAACGATCAGCTGATAATCGGCGCGGTTGTAAACGCCATCCCAGTTCACGTCGCCTTTTTTATATAAGGTGAACGAACCCGCCGCCCATGCGCCCGTTTCGGCTCCGCCGTCGCTCACTTTCATGTACAAATACCACTTGCCCAGCGGCATCTCGGCAGTGTTGATGTTCGCATATCCGTCCGAACCGTTCAAATCTTGGTAGCCCTGAATCGGCAGCGTGCCTTTATCCAAAACTCTGTCGCGATCCATAAACAGCGACACTTTTGTCGGATCGTTTTCCGGATCGGAAGCGATCCACGAAACCGGCACCGTGGCAAAATCAGCCTGCACCCAGATGTTGTCGTTCGGCCCGGTGGGAACAATCGTCGGAGCGCCATCCGCCGCTGGGTCAATCGTCAATGTGTATTCTGGATTCACACCCGAATAAGGATAAACCCGGATGTAATATGCACCCGCAGGGAGCCCGTTCAGCGAAATCTGTTCATGATTCGTCGAACCGTTGCTCGTGCCGATCACTTGTCCGCTGCTGTTCAACAACTGCAAATCCATATCGCTGCCCGTATACGGCGAATCAATCCGAACGTAATCGCTCGGCCCGGCCGTGTTGTTGAGCCTAAACTTAAAATAGTCGTTGGAATCTTCCATCGAAAGATCGGTGATCGTCCTCAGCCCATTCACAATTCCTAAATTCGGACTGTTCGTCCCGCCTTCCGGCGCCGCATCCACTTGCCCGATCGAATCGTTCTGCTCATAGCGGTCTTCCACCGGCGGCGGCGGCTGCCCAATATGAATCAAAACATCCGAAATGTTGTTGTTCTCATTCAACTCCAAAATGTGATTGTCAGGATCCACTTCCGATTCCAGCCAATAATCGCCGTCCGGAATCCCCGTAATGTCAATCCACTGATCGGTAAGACTTTTGTCATAAATGTCCGACCAGCCCGGAGTCAATCCTTGCACAGTCCGCCCGCACGAAGAGTAATAACCCGGTGTGTGGAAACCGAAAAGCGAACTGTCATAAATCACCAAATCCAAAATGCAAAAACTGGTTTTCGATCCTTGAGCGATCACATCGCCGATGCTCCCGTCAGCATTCTTCAATCGCAAACGGTATCGACACCAATCATCAAAATGAATATGCTGATGCCCCGAATGGTACGTAAACGTTCCAGCCAAACGCTCCCAATACGATCCGTCTGAGCGATAAATCCGCTGCCAAACTTCCTGCTTGTCACCCACGATCTGACCGCCGCGGAGTTCCAGCCTTCCGGGCCCCAAATTTGGCGTTCCGTTCGACAGCCTCAAAAGCGTGTGCCCAGGAATTGTGTTCTTGTCAATCGAATTGTCATAAAGCTTGTCGGGCCACGTAATAATATCGGGCAGATAGTCCACCTGCGCTTTCGCCCCCGCCGCGGCGGCACACATCAAGATCATCGCTAACCGTTTCACGTTCCATCCTCCCATAAACTTGTTTTGACTGGTATACCTAATCTTCGCTCAAGTCCGATTCGAACATCTCCTCCATCTCATCCGAAACATCCTCGTCCATCGCCGCGCCGGCTTCGCGCACAACGTCCCGCATTTCACGATAGCTGCCGGGTTCGCCCATCCCTTCCACTTTATCGGCGAGTTCGTCGAGCCTGGCGTCCTCCGAACGCACTTTGGAAATCCGGCTGATCAGCCTTCGAACCTTCTCCGATCTGCAGTTCGGGCAGCCCGTGTCGGCGGTGTCCATCACAACCCCGACCAGGGCGCTGAACCTTCTGCCGCACGCTTCACATTCGAATTCGTAAACCGGCACGGCCCAAATAATACAGAAGGATTGAGCGGCATCGCAACGAAAACTCTCGTATGGACGCCCCTTGGGCTCAGCGCATTCTGGCAGTGCTTATCTGCGGCACGATCCTTTCGCGCATCCTCCGCGCCAAAAAAGGCCGAGAGTTCTTTATCAGGCGCATCCCAGGAGTTGACGCCGTTGAAGAGTCCATCGGACGCGCAACCGAAATGGGCAAACCGATTCTGTTCCTGCCCGGAATCCTCGGCCTCGATCAGATGCCCACCATCGCCGGACTCTCGGTTCTCAAATGGGTTGCAGACCGGACGGTCAAAATGATGGTGCGCCTCATCGTCGTGTTTTTTGAGCCCTCGACCGCGTCCATCATCACCGAAATCGTTCGCGACGCATACCGCGGCGCTTCGCGCGAAGAAGCGTTCGATGAACGGGACATTATTTTCGGCTCCACGCGCGAGGATGCGTTCGCATCGGCAATCATCGGCGTGGTGCAAAGAGAAAAAATCGCCGCAGGTTTCTATTTCGGCAGTTTCGGCTACGAATCCCTTCTGATATCGGAAAACGGCTTCCGCGTGGGAGCAATCCAAGTCGCCGCAACCACCGATGTCATCCAAATCCCGTTCTTTCTTTGCGCATGCGATTACGTTCTCATCGGCGAAGAACTGTATGCCGCAAGCGCCTACCTCACCCGCGAACCCGTTCAAGTCGGGTCGCTCTCAGGACAAGATTTCGGAAAGTTCGTGCTGCTGCTCATCATCATCATCGGCTCTATCGCCGCAACGATTGCCGCGCTTAGCGCACATCCTCCAAACATCAACCCCATCGAGGGCATTTTGTTGAAATGAGCCGCTGGAAACGAACGCTCATCATCGCAGCGACTTTCGCCGCCGGACTTGTGTACGTCCTCGCATTTCTGCTTCCCCAAGAAATCGGCGGCGGCATTGATCGTCACGGAATGTATGCGCCGTGGCTGGCAGGCAACCGGCTGTTCTATACAACCGGCGTCAGGGCCGCATCCAATCCGCTCATCGAACACGATGCGGGCAGCGAAATCGTGATGCTCGATCTCGACCGCCCATCGGTCCGAAAAAACTGCTTCAACGCTTCCATCTTTCGCAGCGACGATTTCCGTGGAGCCAAACGCCCCGTTGTGTTCCAACTCGGCGGAACGTATCGAATGTTGTATCTTGGAATCGGCAAAGATGACCGCCGCCGAATCTGTCTTGCAGAAAGCGCCGATGGAACGACCTGGCACCCTTTTGATAAAGCCGTTTTCGAAACCCCCTCGGATGCGAATTCAGGAGGCCCCCAATGGTTCACCGTCTTTCAATCGGGCACCCAGTTCACGCTGCTGTATTCGCAGGTGGATCACAACCGAAGAGTTCTTCGCAGCGCCGAAAGTTCCGATCTCATTCATTGGAACGATCGCGGGCTGTTTGCGGCTCTGCCCCAGCCCCGCTCGATTCTTTCAGCCGCCCAAGATGCCGCCGGAAAACTGTTTTTCTTGATCGCCGATGCCGACGGCGTCAACCGGATCTATCCAGGCAAAGTCGCCGATGGTCAAATCCAGTTAGAACAAAACACGCAGATGCACTCGGCCGTCTCATCTGCCGTTCCGGGTTTTTCCGAAATCGTTGATCTGGTGACGACAGCTGATCAAAACCGCACACTGTTTCTGGTTGTCGGCGGCACACCGCCGCCCGGCGGCGACGGCAGGCTGAAAACCGCCGTTGTTCAAACGCAAGACGGTGTGACATTCACGCCGATACAAAACTCCCAACCCGACGGCTCGATCCTTCCCCTCGGCAGTCCCGCGCTTTCCACCGGCTTCGACGCCCTCTCTTCAAGCCTTTCCGAAATCATTCCTGTCATCGTCGCTTTCGGGTTTGCGCTTGGGCTTATCAACGTTGTTCGCCTTCACGGCTCAAAACTCAAACAACGCGGCTCATCCATCTACAGCGTTGTTACGCTTGTTTCCGCCGCCGCGATGTTCATCGCGGAATGGGCGTTTCGACAAACCGAAGGCAACAGCCCGTTTTGGGCGAAGTTTGAAGATTTCTTGTTCATGAATCTTCTATTTCCATTGGGAGGCACGGTGTTCGGCCTGTTGTCCGCATATCTGATTTCAGCGGCCTACCGCGCATTTCGCATTCGAAATTGGGAAGCCGCGGTGCTGACCATTGTCGCAGTCGCGGTTCTCATCACCCAGGTTCCCACGATGCAGATTTTCGGCGCAGCTGTTTCTCCATCCGCGCAGCAAAAAGGGGCGGCACTCGATACAACGCTTCACGACGTGCGTACATGGATTCTGTTGGTTCCCAACGATGCCGTTCAGCGCGCAATCGGTTTCGGTGTGTTTATCGGGGCGCTTGCCATGGCGATCCGAACATGGCTTTCGCTCGATCGTCTCAGCGCGAGCCGATGACCTCATAAACCGCCGGTGCCGGCACCGCTTTTTCTCCCACTTGCAGCGCCGCGCTCAGCATCCGTTCCGCGTCTTCAAATCTGCTTTCATCCGATGCGTGCAGAACGAACACCGTCTGCCCTTCTTCGATGCGGTCTCCGATTTCGCAGCGCATCTCAATCCCGGCACCAAAGTCAATCGCTTGTCCCTCGGTCTCGATTCCCGCACCCAAATGCCGCGAAGCCCGGCCGATCGCTTCGCAGTCCATGCCTCTGATCCAACCGCTCTGGTTCGCAGCAACCGTTTTCGTGTTTTTGGCCTTCGGCAGAACGCCCTCCGGGTTGTTCACCACGTCGGCATCGCCCCCTTGTGCTGCGATCCATTCCGACATCTTTTGCAAAGCCCGCCCATCTTTGATAACCTGTTGAACGGTTGAAGGATCAATGCCCGCCGCCGCAGCGCACTGCTTGGCAATTGCGACTGTCGCACTTCCAAGCCTTCCTTTGCATCCGCTTTTTAGTTCTTCAATTGCGGCTCGTATCTCAACTGCGTTCCCAACGCTGCTTGCCAAAGGCTGATTCATATCCGTCAAAACCGCAATCGTCTTTTTGCCTGCAGAGTTTCCGATCTCAATCATCGTTTCGGCCAGCGCGCGCGCATCTTCTAATCGTTTCATCAGAGCGCCCGATCCAACTTTCACATCCAAAACGATCGCGTCCGAATTCGCCGCAAGTTTCTTAGACATAATGCTCGAGGCGATAAGAGGAACGCTCGACACAGTTTCGGTTTCACTTCGAATCGAATAAAACACCTTGTCTAAAGGCGCAAGATCCGATGTCTGGCCCGACCACGCGCATCCAACTCTGTTTGCTGTCGCGATGATCTCATCCATCGAAAGCGCCGTTCGCATTCCAGGAATCGCCGCGAGTTTGTCAACCGTGCCGCCGGTAAACCCCAATCCTCCCCCCGAGAGTTTGACCATCGTAACGCCGCATGCTGCGACGATCGGCAAAAGAATAGGCGTAACCGCATCGCCCACGCCTCCGGTGCTGTGCTTGTCCACAACCGGATGTCGAAGCCGCGAAAGATCGAGCCGCTCGCCCGAACCTGCCATCGCCTGCGTCAGTGCGGCGGTTTCCGCATGCGTCAGCCCGTTCAAATATGCGGCCATCAGCCATCCCGCAACCTGAACCCGCGAAACGCGATCCGAACGAATTTCCGCCGCGAACCATTCCAAATCCGCCGCGCTGTGTTCGCGCCCATCGCGCTTTGCCGCCAAAAACTCACCTATCGTCATCTTCAAATCCCTAAAGGCCGAACGGAAACTCAGCCGAAAGTATGCAATACTGATCGTGAACCCGCACGTAGCGGAGTCCACCGGGAGAACCAATCCGATGAACGACGAGCACTTGGCGCCCGGCGGAGAGCCATCCGAGCATCCGGCACAACAACCGGAAAAGGATTCTCCAGAAGCGCCCCCGACGATTGAGACCGCACAGGTCGCGACTGTGGCTGAAAACACCGAGCAGCAGCCCGCAGATGATGCCGCCGCTTTCGAAGCCGCCCTCGATGCGTTCAGCTCGCAGGCCGATACCCCCTCGGGCGAAACCGTCCGCCGCCTCAACAAAGGTCAACTCCTCACCGCCCGCGTGATTCAGGTGGACAAAGACCGCGCGTTCGTAGACCTCGGAACCAAAGCCGAAGGCGTCATCCCGCTCGAAGAGCTCGCCACAGGAGTTGTTGAAGACGCCCGCGACATCGTGAAAATCGGCGATGAAATCAAAGTCATCGTGGTTCACCCCGACAAAGACGGAAGCCCCATCGTCAGCAAAAAAAGGGCCGATTTCGAATCAACCTGGGAAAAACTGGTCGAGGATTTCAAGGCCAACCGCACGGTGGCCGCAATCGTTACCGACCGCGTAAAAGGCGGCCTGGAAGTGGACCTCGGAGTCCGAGGCTTCGTGCCCGCATCTCACGTCGGCAACGGCAAAGTCCGGAATCTGGACAAATACGTCGGCCAAAGCATGCTCCTGAAAATCATTGACGTAGACCCGAACCGCCGAAAAGTGGTGCTCTCCAATCGCATGGCCGAGCACGAAACCCGCGAAGAACGGAAAAAACAGATTTTCGAGCAGGTCAAGCCGGGTGATATTCTGGAAGGAGTCGTCCGGCGCCTGGTGGACTATGGCGCATTCGTTGATCTCGGCGGAGTTGACGGCCTCCTCCACGTGAGCGAAATCTCATGGTCGAGAGTAGATCATCCGCGCGAAGCGTTGAAAGAAGGCGACGAAGTGCGGGTCATGGTGCTGCGGCTCGATCAAACCAGCGGAAGAATCAGCCTTGGCCGCAGGCAGGTGCTTCCCGATCCGTGGGCCGAAATCCGCGACCAGTATCACGTGGGCCAAAGGATGGAAGTCCCGATCTCCCGCGTCGTGCAAAGCGGAGCGTTTGTGAAACTCGCCGAAGGCGCCGAAGCGTTCATCCCCGCAAGCGAAATGTCGCACCAGCGCGTCAAACGCCCGAACGAACTCGTGAGCCCAGGTCAAGTCGTGAATGTTCAGATCATTGACCTTCGCCCTGATGAGCGGAGGATGGTGCTCTCCATCCGAGCGCTCATGCCTTACGAAGAAGCGCCGAGGCACGAACGGCCCCGCCACCACCAGCGGGAGCAAAGAGCGCAGCAGGAGTCCGTTGCCCGTGGAGCAACCATCGGCGAACGGCTCGGAGCCCTGAAAGGGTTGGGAACGCAGCCCGATGCACCTCCCGATCAGCCCGAACAGCCCGAACACCAAGAACCACCTGCCCACGACGAAACGCAGCCGGCAGACGAGCCTTCAGAGCCGGCGCAAGAAGGCTGATCCGTTGCGAATCGCCATCACAGGCGGCATCTGCGACGGCAAAACCACGATCCTCGGATTCCTGCGCGAACTCGGCTTTTCTACCGTTTCTGCCGACGAGGTTGTGCGGGGGCTGTACCTCCAGCCGAAGTTTCAAGCCGCGTTAGCGGAACGGTTCGGTCCAGAAGCGTTGGATGGAAACAGGGTGAACCGCGACTTTCTGCGGAACGCCATCACCCAGCACGCCTCAGCCAGAAGGTTTGTGAACAGTTTGGTACACAAATCGGCGATGGAACGGATTCTTCAGATGACCGAGGCAGACGGCCCGGCGTTCGCCGAGGTGCCCCTCCTCATCGAAACCGCGATGCAGGGGTTTTTCGATCGGGTTTGGGTCGCGAGCGCGGGGTATGAGACCCAGCTTTCCCGGCTCATCGAGAGGTGCGGAGCGGAGGCTCCGGCCCGGTCTCTGCTCGCCACGCAACTCCCCACCGAGGCTAAAGAACCGTTTGCTTCGGCGATCATCCGAACGAATCGGCCCGAAGAGGTTGTCAAGAAAGATGTAGTGGACCTCGCCAACGGTTTGCATTAGGCGGGGTTGCTTCCACCTGAGCCCTGTGCTATACTCGCCGCAAGTTCGGCAAGGATGTCGCACGAGGCGTTGGGCAGGGAGGGCAGATGCTCGCGGTAAGAAAGCACGGATCGGCAAGTGTAGGAAATACGGATCGCACAACGGAGTGGGGTTTCGCTCGCTTGACGGGGAGGTCGAAAGCAAGCCGTATCGTCTGCATCGCCCCACGCGTCCATCGAATATGCCTCGTTGCGGCACCGGAGATTTTTTGAATGGGCAGTGCACCTAATGGCAACTAAGGAGGTCTCATCATCGTGACGAGATTTAAGAACTCTCTGCTTAGCAGAATTCTAAGCAGGACACTGATCGCATCGTTGCTCGTCGCTTCGATGCCGTTTTCGCTGTTCTCGCAAATCACCGCCACGGTTCCGAAATGGGCCGTGATTGATTTCGTGAACAACAGCAGTCTGGGTGGCGACGCCCTTGGTGGAGCAGCGGCCGACGCCGTGGCCACCAATCTCGCCGGCTATGCGAAAGCGGAAATCTTAGGAAGAGAAACGGTAGACCGCGCTTACAAAGATCTTCAATTCACCCCGCCGCTTAGGCGCAATCTCGACATCATCAAGTTAGGGCAGCACCTCGATGCCGAGATCGTGGTGGTTGGAGAGATCAAAAATGCACGCATCAATCACTCCGCAAACGGAAAATCCGCAGACGTGATTCTTGTGGTGCGAGGCATTGACGTTGTCTCTAATCTTGCGATTTACGGAACCGCGGTCGGCGGGCAGTCTTCCGAAAGACCGGGCGACGTCAGCGACGCCGCGCTCCTCAACGAAGCCGTCGAATACGCCGCAACCGTTGCCGTGCGCAACTTGATGACTCAAACCGTTGATGTCGCGACCGTTCTCACGACGCCGGGCGACGGCCGGTTCGTTAAACTGAACAAAGGCGCGCGTCAAGGCGTGAAGGTCGGACAAACCATGGTCGTTACCCGGGGCCGCGAAAAAGTCGCGATGCTCCGAGTTTCCGACGTTGATTCGGACTCCTCGATGGGCCACGTGATCGAAGGTCTCAAAGGCGTTGCGCCTGGTGACCGCGCCCGCGTGGTTTACGATCAACTGCCCGAAGTCTCATGGTCGAAAGGCGGCGGCACCAAAGTCCGCACGCAAAAACGGATGGACGCCCAAGGCGCTCTGCTCGCTCTGCTGGTGGTCGGCGCAACCGCTGCGCTGATCGGCACCGGCGGTGGAGGCAACGAACCCGGCGAATTCACCACCGAAGCGGGTGTTGCCGAAGACGGCGTTTCGCCGGTCGTGCGCTGTTCGTGGAAGCCGAACATTTTCAACCTGGGCAATGCAAACCGCGTGGAATGGCAGGTGTGGCGGACAGATTACACGCCCACTCCGATCGCGGTCCTTCCTGGTTCGTTCACTTCGGTGTTTCACAGGCTGCAGGGGCGGCTCGACAGCTGGCGCGACATCTCGCAGTTGTACGGTTCGGAATGCATTGACGATCCGGGCGCGCAGCAGTTCGACAACCCAGCGCCGGGAATCTCTCCAGGCGTAACGGCTTGGTATCAACTTTCGCTGATCTATCGCATTTCGGCTCTCGATAACCCGAACGGCGGCGATCAGCAGTACTGCTACTACACAACCACCAGAATGCCTGCGAAAGGCCCTGCAACCCCGTTGTTCCCGCCGGCGCTCGTTTCGCCGCCCGATCAGTCGAAAGATGTGAACAACGTGCTTCAGTTCTCTTGGCAGCCGGTTGCCGGAGCCAACGAATATCTGGTGCAGATCTCCACGGAAGTCACATTCCGACACAAAACGAAGATCAAGAACATTGTGGTGGTGGAAGACACGAACAACACCGATCCAATTGACATTTCCGGAGTGTTCCCAACGGTCAAAAGGCTCTACTGGAGAGTCGGCGCAAAGAATCTGGGTGACGTGCCCGGTCCCGTGCGCGATGTTGCGGGCAATCGCTACGTGTTTAGTCAACCGTTCTGGTTCGAACGTGTGACTCCGCCTCCGCCGCCGCCGCCGCTATAAGCGACCGGCATGCGTTGGGAGAACAGTTCGGAGAAGAAGTTAGAGGCAAGGAGGATGAGCGATGGCATCTAAACTGAACAAGATGCTTTTGGGAGTTGGAATGGCTGTGGCGGCTTTCGCCGCCACAGCCTTCGCCGCGGATTCGGACTTTCCGCACAAAAAAGGCGATGTGATCGTGTACTTCAAAAACAAAGGCACGACCGCAAACATGGCGCAGCAGTTTGCAAGCCGATACGGAATGGCGTACAAGCGCGCGCTCAAAACGCCTGGCATCTTTCTCCTTACAATCCCAGGCGCAGACAAATTCTCCGACACCGACGAGCGCGTGCGCGTCCAGCAAAAACTGGATTCGGTGCGCCGCGACATGAGTGTGAAATACGCCTGCCTCAATCAGATCGTTGACAAACATCAAGTCCCCAACGATCCGTTGTTCGGATCGAATCCCAGCGAGCAGTGGAACCTTTATCAGATCACGATTCCCGACGCAACGGGCGCGTGGTCGTACACCTTGGGCAATCCGTCTATTCTTGTTGCAGATTTGGATGACGGGTTCGATTTCAATCACCCCGACTTCCTGGATGCAAGCAACAACCTCCGCCTCGTAGACCCGTATAACTCCACAACGGGCACGACCGATGTGAACGCCGTCGGCCTCGGCATCGGCGATTTTTCGCACGGCCTCATGACGTCAGGCGTTATCGCGGCAGGAACCGACAACGGGAAAGGCATCGCCGGCGTAACGTGGCAAGGCGTACAGCTGATGCCCGTGAAAATCGGCGACGACATCGGCAACCTTCTTTTCGAACATATTTTCGATGCGTATCAGCACGTGATTGACTACAACAACAATCCGCTTAACACCCGAAAGGTGGCCGTTCAAAACATGAGTTACGGGGCGCTGTTCGGCCCCAACCCGATCGAAAACGAACTGCTTCAAGCAGAAGCCGACCAAGGAGTGATCTTGTGCGCGTCTGCCGGCAACAGCAGGCCGTTTTTCCCAGCGGGGTATCCAGCAAGCCTCCCGCAAGTGATCTCGGTGGCCGCGACGATCAACGGCCCTCCGAAAGGTGTGCACACCTCCTATTCGAGTGCCGGACTTGCGGATCGGTCGCGAAAAGTTGACCTTGCCGCTCCTTCCAGCGACTCAGGCACCAACGACGTTGTGACTCTCGAATTCAGCGCTAACTCCGGCCTGGATGTCAAAGGCCACGTGGGCGATTTCGGCGCGCTTGGCGGCACGTCTTATGCATGCCCCGAAGTCGTCGGCACAGTCGCTCTCATGCTGTCGTTCGGCTTCCCGCGAAACCAGGTTTTCGACGCGCTTAAGACCACCGGCGTGGTGGCACCCGGCGATCCGAAACCGAACGTTGACGTGGGCTGGGGAGAGGTGGACGCAGCGGCTGCGATGGCGCTCGCGCTGCCAGGTGTGATCTCGCTCGAACCGACAGCCGGAACCAAATTCGAATACCAAACCGTGCACTTCAAATTCAGGGTGCATTTCATGTCCACAATCTCCTCGGTAACCGTAACCCTCACCGGGGGTTCGGGAACCATCACCGTGCCGAACACCGACTACACGGTCACCGTGGACGGCGACAACCCCTCGATCAGCTACGTCGAAGGCAACGCGCGGCTGAAAGATCCCGTAAACGGCGCCAACGGAACCTGGACAATCACCTGCAACGGTGTTGGGCTCGATCTGAACCCTTACAGCGGCTCGGTGGTCGTCACGGTTCAGCACCGAACGGTGCTGGCAGGAACCAGCATGTTCTCCATTCCGTTCGCTCTGGATGGCAGCGATTTCCCAGCAGGCAGGCTTCCCGAACAGCTGTTCTCGCCTGGTTTCCGGCAGTTCCGATGGATTCCCACACTCGATACGTTCGGCAACCCCACAGGGAGTTATGCCGAATACACGCCGGGAGCGGGCAATACTGATCCGGCAGGCTTCACGCCTTCGGATGCTGAGATCATCAAGCGGACCCAAAACGGCAGCGACCCGATTGACACCCCCGAGAACGGGCCTTATGGCGTGGGCTGGTGGGTCATCACCGACACTGACACGGTGTTCGATTTCGAGCGGGGCGTCGAAGACGGGGTGAAGTATTACCGGATCAAACTGAAGCCCGGCTGGAATCAGTTCGGCGATCCTTACGATTTCCCCGTGGATTGGAACTCCTGTTCGATCGTCGAACTGCCAAGCAACCACTTGGTAGATATGTCCACCGCCGTCAACGACGGAGTGATCCTTCCGCAGCTGTTCCGATACGAGATTCTGCTCGACGGCTCGAAAGGCTACACGTGGGAGAGCGTTCCGCGCGGCCAGATGCAGACGGTGCAGTCGCACTGGGTATATGCCAAAAAAGAGTGCTGGCTGCAGATTCCGCCGCTTCCGGGCAACGAAAACGGCACGAGCACAAATTCGCGGCTGAGGGGAGACGGTTGGCTGGTTCAACTCTCGGCCAAAACCGACGGCTCGATTGACTCTTCGAACTACTTTGGGGCAACCAAAAACTTCAATCCGAAGCTGGACAAGGTTGGCGAGCCTCCGGCGGCGCCGAACAGCGTTCAGGCCTGGTTCGAATCCGGCACCGACAAACTGGCCCAGGACCTGAGGGAGCTGACAAATTCTAAAGAAACTTACACCGTGAAAGTTCGTCCGAACAAACCGAACGAGCGAATTACGCTCAACTGGAACTATCTGGTCAATCCGAGCAAACGGATGCGGATGGTTTTGAAGGACGAGGCGACCGGGAAATCAATGGTCATGCAGCAAACCGGCAGTTACACGCTCACGTCGGATGACGCGATGACTCCGCGCGTGTTCACCGTGACGGCATCGCCCGTGATCGGCGGCCGGCTGGCTATCGGAGCCATTCGGGTCGCAGGCGGAGGACGCGGCATCGCCAACTACTCCATCGAATACAGTTTGACTGCGGACGCGAACGTCGTGGTGCGCATCCTGTCTTCGGCAGGCAAACCGGTTGCCGATCTTGTTGCGGGAAGCAGATCGGCTGGGCCGAACTCCATCTCATGGAACGCCCGAGACTCAAAGGGAAGGGCGGTTGCTCCTGGAGTATATATGGTCCAAATCACAGCCGAAACGACCAACGGCGAACGCATCCGCCGAACCTCGCCGCTCACGGTTACCAGATAAGCAGGAGAGATATAGATGAGAACTGAAACAACAGGGATTAAACGACTCGGGATCGCTGCCGTTGCGGTCGCCGCTCTTGCGGGCGGCGCCTATGCGCAGCAAGGGTGGGAGATCTGCTTCGATCCGTTAAACACCCAACCCGTCTCGCCGGATAACTTCGCGCTCGCGATCGCGAACTCGATGATGTTCGTCGGAGTGGGCGTGTCTGGAACCGCCACGTTCGGCGGCGCCATGGGGCCCTGCTTTATCCCGGCCGTTACCGAACAGCAAAGCGGATTCCTTTTTTATGGAACAGGAACGGTGGGCAGTCTGCATTCAGGGCACGATGACGGATGCGTTCAGGTGATGGGCGCTCCCTGGGGCGGCCACGAATGGGCGTACGCCACGATTCGAACCATTGATTCCAACGGCCAAACGACTGACACTCGGTTCGCAGGGTACGGCGCAAGAGCCGGCGCATCGGGAAGATACATCGAAGCCACCGCAACCATTAACAACGTTCAAGTTCGGTTGACCGTTACCGTGGCTGGCGCCATCTCGCGCTGGCAGTGGGACCTGACGAACGTTGATGCCGCCAGTCAGCAGGTCGGCTTGCGCTACGCCTGCTGGAGCGCGATGATCAACAACTTCTACGGAACATCAGGTTTCGGCGATCCTAACTACGTTTTGCTGAACACCGGCAGAGCTGTGGAACTGGAACGCGACACGCTGCGATCTACCAACCCGAACGCTTTTCCAAAATCCGTCGAGTTCATGTTCCGGCAAGCCGACCCGTATCCTTCGACGCGCATTCCGCTTGGGCCGAACGCGATCTACACCGACGCTACCAACGTTGACCGATTGACCATCGGCAACCCTGCGAACGTGCACGGCGGAGCTGGTACCGGCGGCGGCGAAAAGTTGTGGGAACCCGCGATCGTGCCGGACAACGGCATGGGAGCCACATCGTACGCGATCTTCTTCAACCCGACGTTTTTGGCGCCCAACGCCACCCGCCGCATTGTGTATTACATCGAGCAGGGCTGGTCGAACAACGTGTTCAACACTCCGGGTTTCAACAGCCAGGCCTACACCTTGACCGCAGAATCGCCGCGGCTCGTCAGTTACAATCCGGGCGCGGGCGACAACGATCTCGATCCCAATCCGTTCTTCATTTCGGCTTGGGTGGACAACATGTATCCGCAATATGCGAACGACCAAACGTTGCAGCTCCCGCTGAAAGATGTGAACTACACCCTCACGCTTCCTCCGGGCCTGACGTTTGCGCCGGGCGAAACGCCAACCAAAAACATCCCTCAAATCAACCCCGTGGAAGACCGCTCCGTTCGGTGGCGCGTGGTTGCCGACGGAAGCATCTCGGGTTCACTCAAGTACAAAGTTTCGACCTCGACACAATTCAGCGGCAGCAACACCGTCGAAGGAATTGTGCAGGTCTCTGCGACACCGAAGGTCAACTTCGTCACCGGCCCGCAGCTGGTCACGTTCCCGTGGGTGTTCAGCGATCCGAATATTCAGAACTTCACCGGTCTTACCGTCGGATCTGACCTTCTGGGAATCTTCGATTGGAACGTAACGACGCAGTCCTACAATTCGGCAACCAACGCGGTCCGCGGCAAAGGCCAGTGGATCGTGTCGAACGCCGACTTTCCAAACACCACGTTTTCGGGCGCTGCGGACGCGAGCGATGAGCTGGTCGGAAACTTCCGATTCACCGTCCGCCGCGGATGGAACCTCATCGGCAATCCGTATCCGATCCAAGTGACATTGGATCAGATGTGGGGAGTTGACAGCGCGAACCCGGGCAAGATTCTCACCTGGAGCGACATGGTGAACCTTGGCAAAGTCCGCGGCGTGCTGTTTAGATACGACACGAATATCGGAAACTACACGTTTACATCCGACACAACTCAGCCGCTGCCTCCGCACGTGGGTTACTGGATCTATGTGAACTCGACGACCAACATTGATCTGTTCTGGCCGCCGATCTTTGCGCCAGGCCTGCCCGGAAGCACGCGCAGCAATCCTTCCAGCGATAACAACTGGAAGATTCAGATCGTTGCGCGCGGCAACGGAAAGAGCGATGTGAGCAACTATATCGGCGTGGCGCCGAATGCCGACTTGGCCGACAAAATGTCGCTGCCCGAACCGCCGGACGCTCCGAACACGAAGTTCCGGCTTTCGATGGATCGCGATAACAGCGACCCCGAATTCTGGGCGCAGGATATCCGCGAAGTGCGGCCGCGCATCACCTATAAATTGAAATTCGTCGCCTATGAAGCAGGGAGTTTCACCCTCACGTGGCCGACGATTTCCGATCTTCCGCGAAGCGTGCGCGCTCGACTTGTGGATAAAGACACAGGCGTGAGCCGAGACCTGCGCGGCAAGAGTTCCTATTCGTTCGGCCTGTCGAGCCCCGGCACTCGAAACTTCGAACTGACGATCGAACCCGGCGCAGCCACACGGCCGGTCATCGGAGCGGTTCAGTTCTCGGGCGGCGGCCGAGGCCCGGCAGCCAACCTCACCATTCAATACAACCTTTCGGCCAGCGCCGAAGTGGGAGTAAGAATTCTTTCGACCGCCGGCAAAGAGGTAAGCGTGATCTCGCAGCTCGCGGCGCTCAACGCTGGCACCCAAGTTGTCTCGTGGAATCTGCGCGACACCAAGGGCCGTGCCGTTGCGCCGGGAACCTATGTGGTCGAAATCGTTGCCCAAACGCCCGAAGGGCAAAGGGTGCGAAAAACTCAGCCGGTGATCGTAACGAGGTAGACGCTCAAAGCGTCCGCTGACCGTGGACTACAAAAACAACAAAACGCGCAAGAGCAAACTCCTTCTGGGGATTGCTCTTGCAATTTTTATGATCTGCCCAAACTATTACGGGCAGGTCAAACAGAAATCTCTGGCGGTATTCCCGGTTGGGCTGAACGAAAGCGTGTTCTCGCCGGAAGGGTTTTCGCTGGAAGATTACGCAACCAAACTTCAAACCGACGCGCTGAAAACCGACAAGCGGTTCTCGTCGAATCCGTTTACGCGAACACATCCTTCGGTTGCGCGGGCGCTTTCAGAAGGCTCCATCAAAGCGCAGATGCTTGTGCCGCCTTTCACAGGCAAAAGCGAGGGCGAATTCCGCGCCGTTCGAATCGGCAGGCTGATGCGCGCTGAACTCGCCATCGCATCGGTCATTGATTCGTATGACTTCGACAATGCAAAAAACACCGCAAAAGGGCTGATTCTGGTCGAGCTTTACGATGTGAGGCTTGGGAAACTCATCGGAAGCGTGGCGTTTTCCGCATCAGGTTCCGGCACCGATGAAATCAGCGCCGCCAAAAAAATGGTTGAAGCGCTCGTCGGCGGCGCAATTCCTCAGGCGCTCGCCATTCTCGCAAATCCGCCGAAAACGGGTGGAGGCTGAGTGTCCGCATTCCGCGCCGCTTTTTGTGCGATCTGTTTGGCCGGTTGGGGCTTCGCTTTTGCAACCGGTTCGATTCAACTCACCGCTTATCCTTTGCTTTCAGTTGCTGATGGGCGCAGCACCGTAACCATCACCGCTGTCATTCGCAACAGTTCGGGATCAACGGTCAGCGACGGCACCATCGTTCGGTTTTCGACGACGGCCGGTTCGTTCCGCGATGCGGATGTGCGAACCACCGCAGGCACGGCGCGGGCGGTTCTGGTCGCTCCCAATTCGCCGGGAGTTGTAACCGTAACGGCGAGCGCATCGGGAGTGAACGCCGTCAGCACCTATGATGTGGAGTTCGTCCGCGATCGCTCAATGCTGAACAGCGCAAGGCAGTATGCCGAAATCACGGGCCCCGACTATCTGGTGTATCACTCCGATCAGAAAATCGTATCGGCAACCGGCAAAGACAAGACCGCAAAACTTACGTTTCGAGATTTCAAAATCGCCGCCGACGACATGCAGATCAATGTGAGCACGATGGTGGTGGTCGCAACGCAAGCATCGTTGAGTTTGGGCGGCAAAACCATCGAATGCAAGCGGCTGAAATATGCGCTCAATCAACGCAGAGGGTCGGCCATTGCCGAAATAGATGGAAAGATTCAATATGTAAAAATCACTGCCGCAGAGGCGAAACCCGATGCGCAGGGAATGACTCCCACCGAATTCGATTTCGCCGACGTCGGACTTTCACGGTCCAGCATCCAAGCAACCCGCATCATCGCCTTTCCCAACCGCGAAATTCAGTTTCACAACGCAAAACTGTTCGTGGGCGATACCAAAGTGCTGCAGTTTCCGTTATACGCTTTGAAGCCCAACGGCGAAGGCACCCTGTTCAGCGATCAGCTGGTGAGTTTTGAAAACGGCGGATTGGTGCTCAACTATCCGCAATATCTCAGCCTGTCACCCAACTTCACCAGCGTTCTCCGGCTTAGAAGCGGACAGGATTATTCGCGGGGAGGCTCGAGCAGCCAAGGCATCTATCTGGATTTCGAAAACCATTACATGATCGGTGACAAAGCCGACGGCAGTTTGGGCCTCGCGAACATCGGTCGAGACGACATGGGGCTCACCTGGCGCCACACGCACCGCATTGATGACTCGACCACAGCAAGCGCCATGCTCGATATGCCCGGGTTCAAATCGCTTTATGGCAACATGAACGTGAACCGCGATTTCAACGGTTTCACCGCCCAGCTTTCCGGAACGAGTTCCCATTCTCTTCGCGGAATCGCAACCCAAAACGAACGGCTCGATTTCACTGCCGACACCAACACCAAACGCATCGGCAGCCTGCCGCTGAGTTACTCCGTCGGCTTCACAGCGACCTCGGCGCACGCGCTTTATGGCACCACTTCGACCGAAGAGCAGGGCGTGGGAATCAGAAACAGAGTGCTGCTCGCGCCGCTTCCGTTGTGGCAGGGCGCCAACCTCACCGGCTCTCTCACCGTAACAAGATTGTGGGGCGATGCGCGCAGCAGCGGTTTCAAAATCCTCAGCACCATCACCGCCGCCAGCAGCCTGGGCCGCAACGGCAGTATCCGCCTAAGCTACGACTACGCGCAGGATGAATTCACATCGGAACTGTTGGGCAGGCACCGATTGACCGCCGACGTCGCGCTCGATATGGGCCCGCTCAGCGCAACAATCATGGGATCCAAAGCGTTGGATATTGACAGTTTTCAACTGTTTGCGGACGTCTCTTGGCAGTTCAGCAAGTTATGGCGTGTGGGAAGCGCGTTGAGTTGGGATAGATACCTAAAAGAGATGGTCACCGATCACCTTCTTTGGCTTGGGTACAGTCTTGGAGGACGCGAAATCGCTCTCACCTATTCGCCATCAACGCAAAAGTTCGGTTTTCAATTGGGGAACGTTGCAGGGCGTTAGCCTCAGCATCGCACTCGGCGCGCTTCTTAGCGGCTATGGGCAGTTCGGCATCTCAAACGACTGCCGCCTGCAAACCCTTGACCTGACGCCCACCTCTTTTCGCGTGCGTTCTCCCAACGCCGTTTCGATCGCGTTCGCGCCCGAAACGTCGGTGCGTGGTTTCGGCGCAGCCTCAAGTTATTGGGCAAGTTTCAATCTGAATGTCGGACGCAACATCCCTTCGCGTGTGTTGTATGAACTCTGTTCACTTGGCTTTTCATTGGACTGCCCATCCAGTTTCGAACTTCGCGCCGATGGAGTGGAACCGCCGTTCTTGACGTGGAACGAAGGCAGCGTTGGAGAAGGCGTGCCCACTCCGGTGGTCAACTGGGTCATTCTCAGTTGGCCGGCTCCTCGTCCGCCAATTCTTTTGTGTTTCGATCCGGGCGGAGCATCGCTCACCGCGCGCAAAACCGAAAAAGGGTTTGTGATCGAAGCCAAACCGATGTTTTCGGGAAGAGTGCGAATCCGCACACCGTTCGGAACGTCCGAAATCGCCACGCGCAACGCATCCGAACTCGGCAAGATGGTCGAACGCGTTCGTCCGATTCTTCCATTGCACATGGGGGCGGCTCCGCGCATTGCGGCGATCAAAGTTTCGGCAAAGGGCGATGCACTCACGGGAACAATCACCTTCGATAAGCCCGGCGCCATTCTGCCACAAGCGGTTTATTCGGCGGCTGCCGCAAAACAGATCGCGATTGTTTCGGGCGAAACTGTTGCAGCAGATGCAGGAGGCTCGCCGCTGCGCGCACTTTCTGGCACGTCCATCACCATCAAGCTGTTTGCGCGGCAGCTCCGGCCCGGCGCATCGGTTGTCAGCGGCCCCAATCTGTCTCCGCTGCTTCCTTCCACCATCAGTTATCTCGACGCGCCGTCCATCGCGCAAACCACTCTTGCTTTCACGGCGGGCATCGCCGACAGCGCAGCGCTCGACGCTCTCACCGAAGCCGAGCGCGATTTCAAAGAAGCGTTTGCATCTCCTAAAGTTGAGCGCATATCGAAAACCCCTCTGTTTTTTGAATCCGGCGGCGAAGGAGCTGCATCCGCCGCCGCATGGGGGCTCATGCAAATGGCATTCAACGAAAATCCAAACGCGCTCATCAGCGTTTTGAACGGAACGGATTGGGCAGGCATGCTTCCGCCGGGAACCTCGATGCAGCAAAAACGCGATGCCGCCGCGCTTTGTGCAATCGGCTGTGCGTTCTCGCCATCAGCGGAAGATCGTTTTGTCGCAGGACTGATGAATGCGGCATTGGTCGGCGATCGCGCGTCGGGCAGTTCTCCGTTTTATGTTTTGCGCAGTTGGCTGTTCCCCAGCATCCCCCTCAGCGGAACGAAACCGCCGGACTGGTTTCAGGCGTTGATATCGCCAATAGGAATCGGCGCTGAGTCGGTGGGACGAATCGCGGTCGTGCGGGCCGGCGGCGGACTGCAAATCAGCGGAACCTCGAGTTCGACTTCTGTGCAAGAACATCGCATTTTCACGAGCGAAAATCTTCAGCTTGGCGCGTCCACTCCGACTGCAAAATGCGAACTTCTGAAAAGGCCCGGAGGATATGCGCTTCGCGTGAGCCCCGCGCGCGGCGGCCCGTGGTCGGTTCATCTCAACTGGACGAAGCATCGCGCGTTTCCGAAGGCGTGTCCAAGTCCGCGTTATAATGAAGCCCCACATTCTGCTTTCGTGCAAGCGCCTGCTGGATGATCCAGTTTGCGCACACCAGCATGTTTGCGGTTTGCGCGCCTCGCACGAAGAACGGCTCGCCGACGGGCATCTCTCGCATCATCTCTTCCAGTTCGTGTTTTGCGAATTCCAAACCGTGTGTGCGTCGAACAATCCCGACATGTTCCCACATCAGCCGTTTGAGGCGAAATAGCACGCCTTCCGCAAGTTGATGCGGCACAACGGCCAGACTGTTTCGTGCGGGCTTTCCATCTTTCGGCGGCTCGGCTGCACCAGCGGCATGTTCTGCGGCCGAAAACCCAAAAACCAACGCTTCCAAAAGGCTGTTGCTGGCCAAACGGTTGGCTCCGTGCACTCCTGTGCAAGCGACTTCTCCGGCCGCATAAAGTCCGTCTACGTTCGTTTTTCCGTTTAAATCGGTTACGACGCCTCCGCATTGATAATGCGCCGCGGGAACAACCGGCACCGGGTCGCGCGTTGCGTCAATTCCTGCTTCCTTGAGGGTTTCAAGAATGTTCGGAAAACGCCGCTGAAGTTCGGCAGGCGGAATGTGCGTCATATCCAAATGCACAAATGGCGAGCCGGTTTTTTGCGCTTCCGCATGAATGGCGCGCGCCACAATATCGCGCGGAGCGAGTTCGCCGCGGGGATCATAATCAAACATAAAGCGACGTCCAAATACATTGCGCAAAATCGCACCTTCGCCCCGAACCGCCTCTGAAATCAGAAAACTTCGGTGCGTTCGCGAATATAGCGTTGTGGGATGAAACTGAATGAACTCCATGTTTTTGATCTCTGCGCCAACCGCTGTCGCAAGCCCAATTCCATCGCCCGTTGCAATTGGCGGATTCGTGGTGTAACGATAAACTTGACAGCAGCTTCCCGTTGCCAAAAACGCCGCTCTGGATTGGATGCAAACCGCGTCTTGGCGTTCAGGACGCGCTACCGCACCGCAGCACCGCGAACCTTTCAACAACAAACTTTCGACAAACGTAAACTCTCGAATCGTGATGTTGGGCTGCTGCCGCGATGCGTTGATCAAAGCGCGTTCAATTTCCCAACCCGATTGGTCGGCCCTTCTAACGATCCGGTTTCGGCTGTGGCCTCCCTCTCTGCCCAAACTCAAATGAGGAAACCCGTTTTGCGTGCTCAAATCGAAATGAGCGCCGTTGTCAATCAGCCATTGCAAACACGGCACGGCGTTTTGCACCAAAAAGCGCACGGCGTTCTTGTCGCAAAGACCCGCGCCTGCGGTCAGCGTGTCCTGTTCGTGCAATCCCCACGAATCGTCTTCGCCCACTGCCGCGGCGATTCCACCCTGCGCCCAACGGGTGTTCGATTCGGCAATTTCCGATTTGGTAACAACCAGAACGCGTCCATATTTCGCGGCGCGCAAAGCGATGGTCAAACCCGCAATTCCGCTGCCGATGATCAGAAAATCGGTTTCGACCGTTTGCATCTCATTTTTCAACGAAGTGCGCGAGAACCGCGAACTCGTTCGTGAAAGAAACGTTGCGCACGACGCAGCCCGCAGGCACAGCGATGTGCGCCGGTGTGAAATTAAGAATCCATCGAGCTCCGCCCTGGACGGCGGCTTCGGCAGCGCCTTGCGCCGCAGATGCGGGCACCGTCAGCACCGCGATGCGAACGCGATGGCGGCGAAGGTTTTTCGAAATCTCAGCCGCCGGTTGAATCGCCACGCCGTTCACGACCTTTCCGATCTTCTTTTTGTCCACATCGAACAAGGCAGCGAGTTTGAAACTAAACTCCACCAAACCGGGATACGATGCCAGAGCCTGTCCCAGCCTGCCCGCGCCGATGATCGCAAACTTCTGCCTTCGACTCAGGTTCAGCCGCTCCGCGATCCGGCGCTTCAGATCGCCGATGTCATATCCCACGCCGGGCTTTCCCATTTCGCCCAAGTGGCTCAGATCTTTGCGAATCTGGGTGGCCGCAATGCCCGTGAGTTCCTGCAAATCCAGGCTGTTCAGGCTTTTTCGGCCATTTCGCTGCGAATCGAGCAGGGCGCGATACACGGTTGCAAGCCGAGCGAGCGACGGGTCGGGAATCTTGCTTCGCTCGGGCATAAAGATGTGAAATGAAGGGTACCCGAGGGGGTGTTTAGGTAGACTTTCGGCCCCAGTGGGCGGACAACCCACAATCCTGTTCCGCTCGGTTTTGAGGCCGTGAAATGAAGGGTAAGTGACCGCCCGTTTAGGTAGACTTTCGCCCCCAGTGGGCGGTTAACTCAGTGGTAGAGTGCTACAATGACACTGTAGAAGTCACTGGTTCAAATCCAGTACCGCCCACCATCTCCGAATCCCCCTCAGACCGCGCGCCTTCGGGCAGGATTTCCTCCGTGTTTTTTTGTGTTGGATTCTCGTTTTGAGCCCTATTTTGAGCCCTATCCATGCCGCGCTCCGGGGTTGAATGGGGTCAGAAGGGTCGGATTTGAACCTGAAAGATGTTGGTGAACGGCGTCCGTGTGGTATGACACTTTAGAAGTCACTGGTTCAAATCCAATACCACCCACCGCCGCTTTGGTTCAACCGGACCTCAGAAATGGAGCGCAAACTCGATCTGTTTCTCGTCGGATTCGAAGGCCACGAGGCCATTGCAATCCATACGAAAGCAGTATTGTGCTTGGTGGGTTCGGGCGACGCCGGAACTGTTCTATCGGAAATATGGGCAGAAGCCCTTCATCGAGCGGCTAAGGCTGATTTGAACGCCCGAGCAAGCGGCCGCATGGCGCTTTCGGGATAGGGGTACACCGAGCTGACGTTAATCTCACACAGCATGTAGCCGCCGTCGGCAAACATCAAGTCAATGTCCCATAGCATCGGCAAGTCATCTTCGGTAACGCCGACGGTTTCCGTCAGCTGCGGAACCCACTCCTCCTCCGCTTGCCGTTTGAGGTCTTGAAAGTCCAATCTATCAGGTGGGAAGTAGAGGCGCGGACCTGGGTCGGACCCCGGCACCAGCGCGTTCACCTCTTGGTGACCAAACCCCTCGATTCGGTCACGAACGAAGTAGCACCGAATCGTGCCCTCGGCGATTCGAGGGTTGAACTCCTGGTCGAACATTGGCCCCGTTTTGAAGTACGGGGCGCATCTGGCGGCCCACTCCTCCATGGACAAATCTTCTTCCTTGCTGCCTCGAACGGCATGCTTTGCAAGAACCCGGCTGGGATCGTTGGTAGGAGTCAGTTTCCAAATCCCCTGGCCCGAGTGTCCGCGAAACTGTTTGAGCACTCGAGGTCCAATCTTGAGCGCTTGCGGGAGCCCGATTCTCATTTCTTCCGCGGACGCGTATCGGCGCACGTCCGAACCCCAACTCATTTTGCGAGTGGCGAAAAGCACTTCCTTTGTTCCCATTTTCTGAATCGTGCCGGGATGAGTTCGTACCAAAACACCTGCTTCAGCAATTTCAGTTAGAAGAACGTCGAGGTTTTCTCTATTGCGCCCGTCGTCTGTGATTGGGTTGACCCAGACTTGCACCGCATCTACTTTCAGGAGTTGCTCACGCGCTTCGTCGGCAAAGTCGTCGTTGTAGACGCACGGCTCGACTTCGAATCCTTCGGCCCGGAAAGCCTCGGCGGTGGGGCCAAGTCGGTGCTCTTCGAACTTGACGGTGTCGCGTGTCTCGCGATTGCCATGCCACATGAGCGCGATTTTCATTTCGTCGGCTCCAAAACCCAAAGCTCCGGCTTGCCGCCGATATTCTTGAGGGCGATGTAGACCCGATGCGTCTTCTGATCTACTGCGACCGTGTGAGCCGCCGGCGCGGAGAACTTCCCGAGAGGTTTGATCCTTCCCGACGTTTCAATCTGGAAGACATCCACCGCCCCACCCTCGCAGCCCACGTAGAGCCTGCGCAGACCCTCATCAACCGCCAGTACGTCGGGGCCTTCGGTCACATTGACGGATTGAAAGACTTTCATCGTCCGAAGATCCGTCACAAGAAGCTTGTTGTTTCCTTCGCACGAGATGAAAGCGATGCCGTTCAGCGAGCTCCATCCATGGGGATGATCGCTGCCCGGCAACGGGTGCCTTCCCGATATCTTCATCGCCGCAGGATCAATGCTAACCATCTCGTTCCGCGTTTGGATGGCAACCCAAATCTTACCGGTCACCGGATCGAAATGGGAGTTGCCGGCCTCGCCGCCAAGCTCGATCTTTCCAAGCGCCTTGTTCGTTCGAGCGTCAATCACCAGTTCGATGCCACCCGATTCGTCGGAAACGAATATCCTTCTTTCCTTCGGAGCGTAAGCGATCCCATCAGGGAAATCTGCTCCCGCAACGCGCGCGAGCACCGAGTTCGTCTTCAGGTCTGCGACGACTACCTCATGCGTTCCGGCGGCCGAGCCGTAGAACTTGCCCTCCTCGGGCACAGCGAGAACGCCTGTCACGGTCTTGTAGCCTGGCAGGTTAGCGATGATCTGGTTGGTCTTGGTGTCGAAGACGATTAACTTGCCCGATCCCATGTGCGACAGATAGAGCCTTCCAGTGCCTTGGTCAATGCTCTGATAGTCGAATCGGTTCACCGCGTCGGGAAGGGGCACTTCGGCCACCTTCTTCAACGGTTGCTGCGCAGAACCGGAGCAGCCGCAAAGTAAGACCGAAGCGACGGCAGCTGATATGAGGAGATTCATGGCTTTCACCTGGGTTTGAATCTAACGGTGCAGACCCGCCATGATGACGATGCCTGCGATTCCTGAGGAACGCCGAAGCCAAGCGTGCCAAGCCGAAGGAAGTAGAGAGTCTGCCCCGACGGCGCGTACGACTTGGTCAACTCCGAAACGTCCATGTGAGTTTCACGACCTTCCGTCAATCACGACATCCTTATTCACTTTCGGCAACGCAACTTTCTGCCCGGCCGCAAGCACCGATAATGCCACCGCCACCCCAACACAAAAAGGCCGGCAAGAGAACGACCGCGCTTGCACTTTCACTGACCCGACTTCATTCCACCCAAGCCCTTCTTGCCCAGCACATCGAGAGCGGCTCTAAATCCTCTCGCCAAAGTCGCCGCCTCGCCTTTGCCCCAATAGTGAAGAAAGATGATCATCGGCTTGCTTCCGGTCATGTGGTGGTGGATGGCAACCACGTCGAGCCCGTTGGCGCGAAGGGCTTTGAGGACCGGCGTTACCTCGCCTGCCAGCATGGCGATGTCGCCCGCGATGACGGCCCTCTCGTTTGT
>JAJPJR010000040.1 GCA_021324165.1 Armatimonadota bacterium | reverse complement strand
GATGCATAGCAGCCCACCAAGGCGGCTTCCTCCGATCAAATGGGAAGCTCACCGAGCTGAATTGGATTGGCACAATGTCGAGCCCGACTTCGTTCTTGTATTTCGCTTCGCAGCCGGATTCTGGAACACCCTTTTCAACGGAGAGCCCGTGCCGTTGGGCGGAGTTCCGCCGCTTGACGTAATAACATATGTGCACAAGAATCATGGCGACGTGCTGGTGGACATCAACGCAGTGGGCTCAATTTTTAGTGTTCACGACGAATTGTGGGATGCACCGGCTTGCAAACGGTTCAAAAATAGCGTGAAGTTTATTGGAGACCAGACGATCCGACTTGGGAACGGCAGGACAGTTCGGCTGCGCAGACCCCTTGTCAACTTGCTGGTGAATCCAGTTTATTCGTCAGAAGAAGTTTCGAAACATGTTTACTTGAAAGACTTAGTTGAAGCGTTGGGGGGAAGGTATTATTACGATTCGGCGCAGGACCAGGTGCGCATCACCCTGAGGTGAGGCGGCGTTAGTTTGTACCGATAGAGAAATTTGCGGCAGGTCTGCTCGCTTTTGGAGTGCGCGAAGGCTGCTTCGCGCGTTTTAATTTGAGAGCAGAATAACTCTTCATCCAGCGCCGCGCAGCGGGTGCTTAGGAGTTTTCGGCAGCGGCCACCTGGGAGGCCTGTCTTCACGCCGATCCCAAAGCGGATCCCATTTCAGCGACTCGGGGCGAACGATCGCGCACGGTTTCATGTTGTTTTGAATGATCACGTCCGCAGCCCGCTTAGTGATATACAATCGCATGTCGGTTTCGAGGCCAAAAAAAATCGCTCCCGTCCCACTGCTTGGGGTCAATTTTGATCCCTTTGTTGAAAGAAGTATAGAACTTCGATCCACATTTTGGACATTGTTCGTGCAATTTCCTTCCGCACGAAGGATCCGGAACGCCGCCTTTACCGTAAACTCCGAGCTCCCATATCTTGGGCATAATTTCAGGAGGGTGTTTGCTTCTGACTTTCACAACTTCAACGGCCTGAGGAGAAAAACCCGTGAGCCCTGCCTCTTCGAATATCCTTCGCGTGTTTTCCGTTATAAACACATTGTTCCAAAAATCAATCCAAATGAAGTCGTAAATCCTAGCCGGAAGAGAGATGCGATATGGAGGAACCGGTTCGGCCCAACCACATTCACATTCCGAACATACAGGTTTTCTCATCCACTCTTGAGTGCGGTGCCAGGTTGCCTTGCCGACTCGAAAAGGCTCATCCGGGTTTGAATAAATGACATCACGATTCACATTCATTCGGACGTTAGCGATAAAGAATTCACTCAAGACCAAACCTCCTCGCTATTTCGTGCATGAATTCCAGAACTTCTTTTTCACTTGGCGTACGTCCTTTCAACCCATCCAGCCACGCAGTCCACGCTTTATTCCACGCACCGCCGCCTGGGCATCCCGCATGAACGTTTCGGAGGTGAAACTCGCCGTCTAACAACACACAGTAGTCATCCGGATTAATTCGTATACCCATGTCCCTTAGTCTCCCCCAAACCTGTTTTGGAATCAAGTGGTGAATCTGATATCCGTCGAGTTGATACGCCTCGCGCCACGTTCGCCCTGTGAGCGGGCGGCGAGCGAATAGGGGGTGATCTTATTGATCAACGTGATGCAGGCTGCTCAAGTCAACTTGACATGCGAAACGCATGTTACAGTTTTTGCGATGCAGTTTCCAGCCGCGCAAGATCGGCTCTTAGCTTGGATTCATCCAGATGTTTTCCAAGCAGCCTAAGGTGCTCGATGATCCTGTTCATCGCTTCAAGAAATGTGTAGGTAATCTGTTTGATCTGTTCTTGTTGCGATCTCCCCAACTGCTCGAAAAGCATGTGCGTTTTGATGCTGACACCCAAACCTTTCTCGCTGAGAACGGTGAGTTCTGGTTCGGGTGGTGGCGACGCGCCGACGGGCAGCAAGATTATTTTAACGAAAAACACCGCGATGTCTCTGGAATAGCAAGCCCTTAAACTTTCGTGGACGAGTCGTCTCACAATGTGAAAACTCCACCCGGCCAAACTCACAATCCGCTTCGTGTCTGCCCGCCCTTCGACGCCATGCATTGATGAACAAAACAACACAGTCGAGCGCGATCTGTCTGCGTCGGGCTTAACACGCGCCTTAGGTCGAGGTGCGCCTTTTCCGGTTACTAAACGTTTCGCGATTCGTCTTTGGAGAGAGTCAATCGCTCCTTTGATGCGAATTCGGTGCCAGGTGACATCGAGAATGGGGTTTTTTGTTTTCCAGTCAATTCGTTCGAATTCCTCCAGTTTCTCGCATAAAAATCTAACCGTTGATATATCACCGATTTTTGCCAGAGACTGCGCCGCTGGTCCTGGTGCATCCCAGAACCGGTCGCGGATAATGGGCTCGGCGACCTCTTTCTCTACCTGCTTAACGAGCGCAGCGAAAACGAAAAAACTTGCTCGTCGGTTAGAGGTTGTACGAGCGATTTCCACAAGCCATTCGCCGACTCCGGCAGCCTTCATGTGCCAGAACATCTGGAGGATGTCGTCCCTGAACCGATCTGTTCGGGTGATGAAGTTTTCGTACGCATGTATGAACGGAGCAGCGTCAACGACTTCGCGGGTGGACCAGATGATCACCAGAAGATCTTCCTTCAGCCCCTGGAGCGAAACTGACTTGAACTGTTCGATGAGATGGTCCAGCAGCCGCCCGCACGGATCTACTTTCATCAAATCATTCAGCCCGTCAATCTCGATGCCAAATGTCTCTTTGAGGTCATTTAGCAACAGCTTTTCAACGCGAAGATTTTCGGCAATTTCGGCATCTCGCGCAATGCGTGCGTTTAGGTCTTCAAGACTGCTCATTCCGGCACACGATGGAGAACGATCTTACCCGCATCTACGAGCGACTGCAGTCTTTTGCTGATTCTCGCGCCGGCGCGCACATAGAGGTGAAACGTCAGGCCTTCCATCTCGCAATATCCGAAGTAATCTCGCAGCTGTTTCGTGAACGACACAGACTTGCCCGCCTTTACCTCAGCGAGACGTCCTGTCTTGCCATCCAACGCGTCGGGAAACCGCTGTTTAAAGCCTGGATACTTGATCCCTCGGGTCTTATTGAGCAAGCCTTCATTTCGGAGTACGTCCATCTGAAACGCGAGCCCCTTTTCGCGATTGACTGTAACGGCAGCCTTGGCCGCGGCATCACCGCTATCTTCGAGAATCTCGGCTCCGACCTTGGGTTCGGCGCGCACGCCGATCTCACCGAGACCCAGTGCCGCATCATCGAGCGGGTTCGGCCCCACGCACGACAGGAGCAGCCGTTACCAGATGTCCCAGCCCGCGTCGAAGTTTGCGATATGCGGGCCGGGGTTGCGTCAAATGACGAAATGAGCGTTTAGCGAACCAACGACCGCTCCATTTGGAGTGCGCGAAGTCTGCTTAGCGCTTTACAAATTGAGAGCCGAATCACGCAATACCGCCGATGCGTGCAAATCAGGACTCGTTGGAATGCAAGACGCGATGGATGCTTTCATAGCAAGGCTATGTGTGCGTGCGTTCCCATTCGTCTATGTATTCGAGGGTTTTTTCTTCGAATCCCAAAAACATAAACAGCGCACCTTTGCCATTCTTTTGTCGCTCGCTTTCTTCGTGCACATATTTGCGCGCCTCTTCCACGTATCCACCGTGACAAAGAGCAAGCGCGTGCGACACGGGGTCATTAATGTACGGAGACGGATTGTAATGCGTTAGGGCGTGCTCGGCAAGAAGTTTGGGATCTGCCTGCATCTTTTCCAGCCACGGAACCGCGTATTCAAAGTACATCGCAAGAATCTCATCAACGGTTCTGGGAATTTCGATGAAATCTTCCACCGTCCACTGAATCAGGTTGTGCCGCTCGCGAAAGTAACACACACCGTAGCAAGTTGTTGCCTGCTGGCATCGTTTGTATTTTTCGCCGCGGATGTTCGCTGTCGCAACCTCGATCGCTTTCACGTGCAAGAAGGCGATGGGAAAGATGACAACTCGTCCATAAACTGAGTTGTTGAGGGAGATGCCGATGCAGTCGCCGTTGTCAAACCGTTTATACATCAAACCCCCGCCAAAACGCGACTTATATTCGAGCGGACGAAGTTGTGACGCCATCTCAAGTCCAATCGCCTTATCAAGATCACGACCTCTTCCCATATCCTATCCTAATAATGCGTTATGTGGACCCTGCGTGCTTTGTGGTAGCCCGATGCTAGCGCTTTCTTTGCATTTCGCCCCACACCCGTGGCACCGCTTCGTTCGCAAGCCTCAAAGTTTCGCCTTTGGTTGCCGGTAACTTTACCCAATCCTGACTTGTTCTCCCAAATATACAACTCTCCATCTTTGAACGAAACTACATCCGCCCGAAATCTACCAGCGTCTGTCACGAATGTAACTTCTTTTCCCCTAACGTCATGACCCGCCGCTTTGAGCGCTTCAACAAGTCGGTCAACACCTCTCTGTCCCTTGTAAACACATTGCGCGCCTCCTCGGGCCGCACCTTCGTCAAGCGCAACTGCACCCGCTTTGACCTCGGCGTCAATTCCAATCTCCCCAACTCCAATTGCGGCATCATCGAGTGGATTTGCAGTCGTGGTGAGCATGACGAGCCACCACCACATGTCCCAGCCCGAGTCGAAATTTGAGATGTGGCGGCTGACACCACTGCTAAGACTCCAACTATGCGGGCTGTAATCCAAAGGGTCGTGCCCGCGGCCAGCGATCATGATCGGACCGTTTGGAACTGATGCTGCACCTTCGCCATCCAAACCGCAGACCATCGGTTTCGACGTGGTGTAAGTTCCCGTTACTGGATTCGAGCCCGCGCTTTGTCCATCGCTATACCCGCTGCGATACGCGTACAAGAACGTGTCGCGGAAAAGGTCGCCTTTGGCAATGAGGTGCGAATCGCTATCCGTTTCCCATCCAAACCCACCGCCAAACAGAAAGCGCGTTGGCGAAGAGCCCGAAGATGTCAATGGATTTCCAAACGCATCGAACGTGTGAGAATCGGTGATCGCACCGGACGCGTCCGTCATCAGAACGTTCGAACCTGAAACGCCTTGGTGCATCCATTCCGAAGCGCCGTTTCTTCGTTCGGATAAAGCTCCGGTGTATGTGGCGAACCCATCCGAAATCACTCCCGAACCCGGCACGCTTCCGTTTCTGAAAAACGTGTACGAGCCAGTTGAGTCCGATTTTCCTACGCGTGAACCTAATCCGTTATAGGTGTGGTCTGCCCCCAATTAGTAGTCCACTCATAACCTCGGATTCGGTGATGCTACATGAGATTCATGCGCGAGTGAAGGCGCAGCCGGAATGCGCGCATGAATCCGCGAAAACTTGGCAGGCGGCACGTACCCAAGCGATGAGTGCGGCCGGATTTCGTTGTAATGCTCTTTGAAGATCGTCAGCTTCAAATCGGTATCGGCTAAGTTGTGAAACAGCTCCACGTCCAAACATTCGGCGCGAAACGAAGCTCTCCGCGCAGCCGTTCTGCCACGGCGAACCCGGTTTTATGAAGCGAGGGTTCGCTTGATTCTGCGACAAAAGCACCGCAAGAGAGCGAGAGATGAACCCGCTTCCGTTATCTGAGCGAAGTTACTTGGGAGCGCCTCTTTGGCTAAAAAGCCTCGCGAGCGTCTGCTGAACCTTTAATGAGCGAAACGTCGTTCCAACTTCAAGCGCTAAACATTCTCTCGTGAACTCGTCGATGATCGTAAGAATCTTCAGTTTGGTCCTGTTAAGACATGTGTCGTAGCAAAAGTCAAGGCACCACACTTCATTGGGAGCTGATGGCGCTAATGGCAAAACCGAGCCGGTTCGTTTCTTCCTAAAGCGTTTTATCCGGCCCAGCTTTTCCTCCTTCCAAAGCCTGCGCACACGCTTGACGTTCAACGGAGCGAACTCTTTTTTTACAAGCGCGTGCGCCATTCGATAGCCCAATTTCGGTCTCCAGATCTCTCATAAGCGCTCTATGAGATCGTTGTCGCTGCTCATCTTTGAATGCAGCGCAAACCCTCGGCGCGAGATGCCTGCGAGCCGGCATACGTTTCTTTGTGAAACACCTTTTTGCGTTAAGAGTTGCGCTCCCCGACATTTTGGGGGAGCGCCATGCCGTTTTTTCTCGTCACGCTTTTGGCGGAATCGATGAGAAGCGCCTGGTCGCTACGATTCTTTTGAGAGCTGCGTTTTGTGCTTCGAGCTTGCGCATGTGGCGAATGTCATCCGTTTGCATTCCGGAATACTTTTTGCGCCAGAATAGAAGGTGTGGTCGGTGACGCCGTGCTCTTTGCACACCTCGCGGATCGTTTTGGTGCCCGATAAGGCATCGGCGAGAATGCGGGCGATCTGCTCCTCGCTGTATTTCGATTTCTTCACTTAATTAGACTCCTTTTGAGCTGGGAGTCCGACTTTACCAGTCGCCCACACTCTCTACCGCTGGGCTTTAAAGGCTTCAGCAACCGTCGGGTGGGGGCGGGGGCGGGTCGGTGGTCGGCGTCAGATAAATCGGGTCGTTCATGTGGCTGGTAACGCCGCTGGATAACGGCATATCCAACACCACAAGCGCGTGGCAGTTTGCGATCACCGAAGAGTAGCGCACCGTTCGATACAGCCACTCTTTGTACCAACCCGGAGGAAGCTGGTTCGGATCGAGGTTTACTTTTGTTGCGGTCAGCGGCACTGATGCGCCGAACGCGCCACTGGCGTTGGTCCGTGCGCGGCCCACTTCGGTGTTGCCGTTGTCATAGAACACAACGATTACATTTGAAACCGCGCCGCCATAAATGGACTTTACGCTGCCTGCGATCCACGCGTTGTTTGCGGGATGCACAACCAAGTGCAGCGGAACCACATTTTTGTTCTTATATGTGGCCACAACATCGGCACTGCCAATTCCGGTTGCGGAAAACTCGCCGGTGGAACTCAAAACTCCGGGGTTGCCCTGCACGTTGCTCAGTGCCCAAGAGTCGGCGGTTAGTTTGGTTCTTTTGTTGTTGGAATCGTAGCCGGCCAGTTCGAACTGCACGTCGTCGCCGACGATCAGGTTGAGAGCGTCACGGCCGGGGAGCTCGACGCGAAAAAGAACGAGGTCGCCTCCTCCGTTGCTCCCTCCGCCGCCTCCACCGCCGCCGCAGCCGATCAACACTCCCGCGGCGAAAACAACCGCACTCAGCGCAATGCTTCCTAAGACTCTTTTCAACGCCTGCTCCTTTGGATAACCAAGAACGTACAGTATAGACGCGCCTGCCCCAAAAGCGTGTTCGTGGATGCCGCTTCGACCGATTACCAGGTACACTTTCCGGGCCGATTTCCGCTTCGAAGGCCGCGATCTGCCGCGTGAAGTCGAGTCGGCATAGGGGTATCAGGTTTGGCCGAAAACGAGCAGTTGATAGAGAACGTTCCGATTGCCGAGGAGATGTCGCGCTCCTATCTGAATTACGCGATGAGCGTGCTTCTGGCCAGAGCGCTGCCCGACGTGAGGGACGGCCTGAAACCGGTTCAAAGGCGGATTCTTTACACGATGCTCGAAGAGGGCCTGACGCCTGACCGCCCTCGCACCAAATGCGCGAAGATTTGCGGCGCGTGCTCGGGCAATTATCACCCCCACGGCGAGGGCGTTGTGTACCCCACCCTTGCGCGGCTGGCCCAAAACTTTACGATGCGCTATCCGCTCATCTCGCCGCAAGGCAATTTTGGAAGCGTGGACGGCGACCCGCCCGCCGCCATGCGATACACGGAGGCGCGGCTCGCTCCCATTTCGATGGAACTGCTTGAAGACCTGGATCGCGAGACCGTAGACTGGGTGCCCAACTATTCGCAAACGCTCAACGAGCCTTTGGTTCTTCCTGGGAAGTTTCCCAACCTTTTGTGCAACGGGGGATCGGGAATCGCCGTGGGTATGGCGACCAACCTTCCGCCCCACAATTTGACCGAAGTGGTGAATGCGATTTTGCATCGCATTGATCATCCGGACTGCACAATTGCCGATTTGATGACGCATCTGCCGGGGCCCGACTTTCCGACGTATGGCGTGATTCTTGGCACGCGCGGAATCAAAAGTATGTATGAAACAGGGCGCGGATCCATCGTGATGCAAGCAAAAACGGCGATTGAACCCACCGACGGTGGTCGCAGCGTGATTGTGATCAGCGAAATTCCGTTCCAAGTGAACAAAAGCACGTTGATCAGCCAAGTTGCCGACATCATCCGCAACAAAAAGATGGATGCAATCAGCGGCATTGACGACTACTCCGACCGCCGCGGCATGCGCATTGAAGTTACCATCAAGCGCGAAGGCAATCCGAACAAGGCCCTGAACTATCTGCTGAAACACACTTCGCTGCGCACGACGTTCGGTGCGATCATGCTCAGCTTGATCGAAGGCGTTCCGCGCGTTGCATCGCTTTCGATGCTTCTGGATGAATACATTCTGCACCGAAAGACGGTCATCGAGCGGCGGACGCGATACGAACTCAATCGCACGTTGGAAGAGGCTCACATTTTGGAGGGCTATCAGATCGCGCGTGCGAACTTGGACGAAGTGATCAGAGTGATTCGCAACAGCGACGACCCCGAAGACGCCCGCCGCGAACTGGTTACAAGGTTCGGGCTCACGATGTTTCAAGCGAATGTCATTTTGAATATGCAGCTAAGGCGCCTCACGCGGCTGGAGCAGAAAAAGCTTGAGGAGGATTATAAGAACGTTCTTCGTAAAGTTGCAAATCTTATGGACATTCTGAGCGACCCGCAGCGGCTGATTGAGTTGATGAAATCGGAACTCGAAGAGTTGAAGAAGAAGCACGGTGATGAAAGGCGGACGAAGATCATCGCGATGGAAGCCGACGAAATCGGCGATGAAGACATGATTCCCGACGAGGAAGCGATCATCTCGATCAGCCGCGACGGATATATCAAACGCGTGAGTTTCGATGCGTACAGGAGCCAGCGCCGCGGCGGAAAAGGCGTAATCGGCGCCACGATGAAAGAGATGGACGAAGTTGCGCACCTTTTCCAGGTGAGCACGCACAACTACATTTTATTCTTCACGGATCGCGGGAGGGTGTACCGGCTGCGCGCGTATGACATTCCCGAAAGCGGCCGCTACAGCAAAGGCACGCCGGTCATCAACTACATTCAAATTGAAAGCGGCGAGAAAGTGACGGCCACCATCAGTGTGCGCGACATCAAAGGCGAAGGTTATTTGGTGATGGTTACGAAGTTCGGCGAGATCAAGCGGACGCCGATTAACGATTTTCAGAACATCCGCGTGAACGGCCTGCGCGCGTTTGATATTGAAGAAGGCGACGAACTGGAATGGGTTTTGCGAAGTTCGGGAAAACAGGATCTGCTGATGATTACGCGAAACGGAATGAGCATTCGATTCAACGAAACGGAACTGCGGGGACGAAGCCGCGCCGCAGGCGGGGTTCGCGGAATCCGTTTGGACAAAGGCGACGTTGTGGTAAGCGCGGCGATTGTGGACGATGAAAACGCCACGGTTTTGGTTGCCGGACAAAACGGTTATGGCAAGCGCACTCCAATCAAAGATTATCGAGCGCAAAGGCGCGGCGGGCGCGGACTCATTACGATGAACGTTACCGAAAAAACAGGAAAAGTGGTTGGCGCCGAAATCGTTGAAAACGATGATCAACTGGTTCTGATGACCGTGCGCGGCCAAGCCATTCGGCTGCGCGTAAAAGAGGTTCGAACCGTCGGGCGGATCGCGCAAGGCGTGAAACTGATTAATTTGAAGCCCGAAGATCAGGTCGCTTCGATTGCAAGGCTGGTGAAAGAGAGCGACACCGGCGAAGGCGAAGAGGCCGAAGAGGACTAAAACCCAAACGTTTGGGCGAACGCAATCACCTCGCGCTGCGCGGCCTCATCGAGCGGCTCCAACGGCGGGCGGACGGTTCCGCAAGGCAGACCTTTCGAGCGCAGCACCGTTTTGTGCACCGCGGGCTGTGGGTGTTTTTTTATCGCTGCGACGGCTTCGTTGATCAGGTGCTGCAGGGCGTCGGATCGCTCTTCAATCTGCCGGCTGATCAGACGCGGAAACACGTTGGCGAGCCCGCTGATCGTTCCCGATCCGCCGCGGTTTAAACATTTCAGAATCAAAGTTTCATTCCCCACCAAGACCGCTCGCCGAAATTCTGCCCCTGCTTGCAGGTAAGCATCCATCAACGATTCATCGCCCGAACTGTCCTTGATTCCGATGCAATGTTCAAACTGCGAAAACAGCCGCGCAATCATTTCGGGCCGAAGCGTGACGCCTGTTGTCTGCGGAAAGTTGTAGATGATGATCGGAAGACTTGTGGATTGGAGGAGGCCGCGAAACCAGTTTTCGATTCCGATATCGGTTGCTTTAAAATAAAACGGCGGCAGAACCAACGCGGCTTGCGCACCTGCTTTTTCGGCTTGTTCGCAAAGCCAAATCACTTCGGGCAGCGAGCATGTGCCCGCTCCCAAAATGATTTTCATTTTGCCCGCATGCTGCGCCCCAAACCGCGCCAGATCGCGCTTTTCGATCGCGGAAAGCGACGGCCCCTCGCCGTTGGTTCCGGCGAGCACCACGCCGTGCATCCCGTTCGCTTCGTGCCAGGAGATCAGTTTGGCGACGCCCGGCCAATCAATTTGGCCTCGATCGTCAAACGGCGTGACCATCGCCGTGTATGCGCCTGGGAACACACGCCGTGTATACCCCTTCTGTTAGAATTGCGCAATATGGACGTTGTCAGAGTGCTGGCGTTTGCGGGCTCGCTCAGGAAAGGGTCTTTGCACAAGGGGCTGATCGAGACTTCGAAGAGTTTGGCGCCCGAGGGCATGGAGATTCTTGCGTTTGACCTTGCGCCGATTCCGCTTTATAACATGGATTTGGAAAGCGATTGGCCGAAGCCCGTTTTGGATTTCAAAGCGGCGATCGCATCGGCCGACGGCGTGCTGATCGCGTGTCCTGAGCATAACTACTCTTTTTCGGGCGTTTTGAAAAACGCCATTGACTGGGCATCGCGTCCGATAACCGAAACGCCGTTTCGCAATAAGCCTGTAATTTTGCAATCAACTTCGACAGGAATGATGGGCGGAAGCCGCGCGCAATATCATTTGCGGCAGGTGTTGGGCTATTTGGAATGCCGACAGATGCAGTTTCCCGAAGTGTTCATTCCGAATGCCAAAGACAAGTTCGATGAAAAAGTGCGACTGATTGATGAGCGGGGAACGGCGCAGATTAGAAAACAGCTCGAGGCGTTCAAGCAGTTCCTTGCTCCGGGCTGAAGACCACCGATCGTGATCAGGCTTCCACTTTTTTCAGCAGCGTCACCCTGCCGATCGGCACCCATTCCACCACCACGATGTCCCGTTTGTTGATCCAAATTGCGGCGTGCGGATGGATGAACTTTCCTGGGATGAACTGTTCGCGGGGAGCGCCGCGAAGGTTTGATGGATGACCATCGCCGAGCGAAGCGATGACTTTGTCGTCTTTATCTAAAATGGTAACTACACTCTCCAAATCCGGCACAAGCATTAAGTTCTTTTGAAAATGGATGTGGCACGGCATGCGCATTCCTTCGGTAAGGAATGAAAGGTGCTGTCCTTCGAGAGTGAAATATTGAATACGGCGGTTGCCGCGATCGGCGACGATGAGCTTCGGTTGTTTGCCGCGCTGATCAACCCACAGCCCGTGCGGGCAGGAAACTTCTCCCGCCTCGGAACCTGGCGGAACGATCGTTGACACATACGGGCCGTCTTTGGTGAAGCGATGAATGTAACTCGATCCGTATCCATCGCCGACAAACAGATCGCCATCGGGATGAAATGCGACGTTCGTTGGGCAGTAACGATCTTCGGAGGGATACACTCCCGATTCTTTTGGATATCCGCGCTCCCAAACAACTTTGCCGTTGAGATCGGTTTTTACGACGAGGCGCCGCCGTATGTCGCAATGGTACAAAAACTGTTCATTGCCTTCTTTGCGCAGATCTAAACCGTGTGCGCCGCCGCGAAACTCGGCTCCCCACGAATCGAGAAGCCTTCCCTTTTGGTCATACACCGCGACCGCGTCGGAGCCGACCGACGATGGATGCACGGTATGCGCGATGTAGATGCGCCCGTGCGAATCGAGCGCAAGGCCGTGGGTGTCGCCCCACAGCACGTTCTGCGGCGGCTGCACCCAATCGTGATACACCTCGTAAGTGTGTTCGCCGTGGCCGATGATCGGCCTTTTGGGCGGATTGTTGGTTTGAATTTTCGAGAGCGCGGGCGCGGCTGCCGCGGCAGCTGCGGCTTTGATGAATCCACGGCGGCTGATTTTCTTCGCCATGCGCGAAGTTTACGCCATGCCGCCGAGTTTTCGAAGGGCCGCGAGTTTGGGCTTGCGCGCTTCGGGCCCATCCAGGCTGAACGAGCGCGCATCGCCAAGCTGATCAGAAACGAACTGCTGCATCTGTTTCACGGCCTTTTTCATGGCGGGTGTCGGCTTGATGAAACTGCACCAAACGATTTCGCCGGCGAACGGGTCGAATTCCCACAATCCAACGATCCTTCCCCGGTCGAGAATGGCGTGGTTGGTCAGGTCCATCAGATGTCCGATCTGCTGCAGTCCTTTTTCACCAACCATTTTTTGGGCGGTGTCTTTGTCTTCCAGCAGATCGGCGATGTTGCGGCGATGCAGAAGGATGGAGTCAATGCTCCCGACCAGCGCGTACTGTTCATTTTTCGGGGGCTTGAACGCCTTCAATTGTTCCAGATCGTCTTTGAACATCATCCGATCATCGTTTTGTGCAATCGGCGCCAGATTCAAGTAACTCACGGCTTCCTTGGCGGCTTTCACTCCCAAACCCGAAAACCACTGAAAGTTGGCAACGGATGCAGGGCCGATCCAGCGGAAGTATTTTTTTGCGAGTTCGATAAACGCTTCATCGTCATCCAACTTGCATTTCGCGAGCGGATTTGGATTCCATCGCGCGTATTTGTACCGCTGCTGATCCAACCGTCCATCAACGGGAACGCGCCGGATTTCTCCCTGCGATTGCAGCCTTCCGAGCACGAGCGGCAGTGTTGTCGTCATTCCGCGTTTTTTGCCCGCATCACCCAGATTGCGCACCGAATCTCCCAGCAGCTGTTTCAACTCTTTTGGATCGAGAGAAGTCTTTTCCAATGCGCGGACAACTTTTTCGGAAAGTTTATCCAGCTCTTTCTCGGTGACGCCGAGGTGCCGTTTGGCCGTCGCGATGTCGCCGGATTCTTGAAACGTTTGACCGACTTTCAGCGCGAGCGCGAAATCCGATTTCGGCACAACGTAGGTGCATCCGCGCGCCGATGGAAGTTCGTGGATGTCGAGTTTGGAAACGGCCTTGTCGGCCTGCTCACGCGTGATGCCTGCGCGGGCGAACAAACCCAAATACGGACTCGCCCCGCCGACCGAACGCGACCATCCGGCCCGCTCCAGCACCTTGGATGCGCCCGCCGAAGTCAGCGAACCATCGAGACCCTGCCTCGCAAACCACCATGCGCGAAGCGTGTCGTTATTCACCAAACTACTCTTTTGCGCCTTGGTCAATCCATTTGGCGATCAGATCTATCTCATCATCAGGAACGCGCGCTCCCGATTTGGGCATCGTGCCCGACCGCATGGATCGCACGACTCCGCTTGCGCGCGAGTTTCCGGGAACCACGGCTCTGCCGCCGCCGCGGACTCCGGCGTAACTCGACAGGTCTAAACCGCCCGAAGGCGATCCCGCGCTGTGACAACTGACGCAGCGCGCTTTGAAAATCGGAGCGACTTGCGCATAGGTGATAACATCGGCAGCGGGCTCGGCTTTTGTCGCACCCGCCGGCGGGGTGAACGCGAATACTGAAGGATCGAGCGGTTTATCGCTCAACACAAGATCCGATGCGATGATGAGCATCTCATCGCTTCCGTTTTTGATCGAAGCGCCGCGTGCGATTCCGAGTTTTTGATCGAGATACAGCGTGATAATCTGCTTCCCTTCATTGCGCGAAAACGTGAATTCGGTAACCAGATTTCCTTTAATGCTGCGCTTCGCTCCCGGCTTAGAGCCTTTGGCATCTTTCAAACGGTCTTTGCCAAAAAACGCCGCCCACGAGATCACAGAATCTTCACCCGATTTTGCGAGCAAAGTTTTCTCGTCCATTGGCTCCTGCGTGTAACTGTTTTTGGCTTTGTCGAGCACGGTTGCGGTTTTGCCGTCGAGCACAATCAGCTTATCGGGCCCGTCAATCTTCATCGAACCGTCTTTGGAATACGCCAAGGTGTATTCAACCGGCGCGGCTGGCAGGCGCTGCACCGTGAACTTTGCGGTGAGCGATTTTGCCTCTTGCAAGCGGGCCTCGTGGGTGCTGAGCATCGGATCCAGGCCGGAGCCTTGCTCCAAAACGACGAATAACGGCAACGCCAACCCCATGGAGATCGGCAGACTGTAACGGGCATTAAAGCGCATGATTGTGAAAAGTATTACGCAAAAACGGGGGCGGAAGTTCGCCAGTTTTCAGCGTGCCCGTTTTCAGCGTGCCCGTATTTAGCGTGGAGGCGGATGAACGGCGCCCCGCCGTTTGGCCGGGGAAACTTCCAGCCGAACGATCCTGCCGGATTTCGCCTCGCAGATGACCGTGGTGTGATCGGGGCCGTGGAGTTTGAAGGCGACGTCCCACCCTTTCGGCCATGCGGGCAGAAGATAGATCTCTCCGCCCTGAAACTGCATCAGCATATATTGAAGCGTGAGCATCAGATTGCCGCCGTGAGTTTGGTCGGGCAGCCAATCGTAGTTCGGCCCCCACGTGGCGGGGAATCGGTACCGAGGATTGGAGTTTTTGGATTTTGAAATGAGCTGGCGCTTCGCCTCGTCGCCGAGCCCGAGAAGCGCCGCACATTGACCGTCGTAAGACCATCCCGCTTCGGCATGTTCCTGCCTTGCAAGAAACGTGTTCACTCCCACATCGGCGTTTTTGTCGTGCATCGTAATGAGCCGGTATGGCCAAATCGCATACAGTTCTGGGTTTTCTACATTGGTGCGTTTTGGATCGTACTTCTGCGCCGGAAGAATCCTGATTTTTCCATCAATTGTGGCTGTGGGAAGTGCAGGCACGCTTTTGCGCAACTCCTGAAAATAAGCGCGCTGAACGCGGTTGATCGCACCCGACCTGATGCTGAGAAGCCGATCGAGAACCGAAATGAGACCCGCGACGCTGGGCGTGTCGTTCACGACGTTCGTCCAATACGTTTCCACCGCTTGGGTTGGAGAGATGATCATCTTTCCAAATTCATCGCGCTTAAAGCGCGTGTCGTAATATCCAAGAACGTCTTGCGCAAGCGGCAGAATGTCGTTTGTTAGAAGCGGTTCATCTTTTTCGATTTCATAACTGTCCAGCATCAACGTAAGAAGTTCCAATCCTTGCTGCCAAGCGTATTGCCACCAAGGCGAATCAATTTGGGATGCGGGTTTGCCTTCGCGGCTCCAGCCGTAATCGCCGTTCGCATACGTTCCAAACGGCGTCATGGTTTCTGGGTAATACACCCCTTTCGCGCCGTAATACAGTTTGGCTCTTGCTTTGCAAAGCGGCGTGAGGCGGAGATAGAAGTCGAACAAACTTCGCAGAATGTCTTCATCGCCTGTCATTGCAAGCGGCGCATAGGGCAGGCGTGTGTTCTGCCACCAGTAGCAGTCGCCCCAGCGCCGCCAATCCGCATCGAAATCAGGCCCACCTGCGAACTTCGGCTCGACCGTGAAAATGCTGCCGTTGAATTTGATGGGAAACGACCCCCTGCCTGAGCACGCCGCAACGAACCGTTGGAGCGCATACGCCTGAGTGATCCGATCCGCATCGGCATCGCCGCTCACCACAATCCAACTTCGGTTCCAAAAGTCGTGCCACCAGTTTGCGGTGCGCACAGCTGCTTCACTGAAGGCCGGCAAACCTGCCGCCATGCGCTGCACGTTCTGTTTCCATTCTATCGGCGGGGCTTGAATCGAAGCGGTTACAATGCTGAGATCAAAGTTCAAAACGCGATCGCTCGTTGCAACGCTTGTTGTGGAACTGCGCTTGAAAGGCGTTCCCAACATCAAGCCGCCAAAGGTGCGATTGATGATCGGATCTTGCGCCAACGGCGACAGCGCCTCGATGCCCTGATGCTTCAAACTGAACGGCACCGCCGAACTTTCGTTGTGGTGATACCAGGCGACCGACGCGTCATTGAGATCGAGCACAACGTCGGGGCTCTCGATCACGGGAATATCGGCTGGGGCGTTGAGCATCGTCCACGACGACTGAAGTTCTTCACCCGCAAGGGAGTGCTTGGCGGTGCGCCAAATTTCAACGGATGCCTTGACGGTGCGCGGCGTTGCGCTGGTTCCTGCGATTCTCACAACGTCTTGATCCGAAGCAACCAACAGTTTCAGATCAAGGTCGTCGGCATGAATCTGGATGCACCCATCGTGCAGATTCAAACGCTGAGTAAACGGTCTGCCCGCGGCGAACGGATTTGGATCGAAATGCATGCGAACCCGCCCGAGTTTCAAAAAACGGCTCGCTTCGCTGATCGCATCGGTACGGGAAAGGTACATCAACAAGTCGCCGTCTTGTTCCACCCAAACATTGATTCCAACATTGCCGTTTCCAAGCGGCATGGATCCCGACGCGTCTTTGCTTGGGGAGTTCCAAACGACGTCACCGTTCACGGGCTGAGAGTGCGCTGCGAAAAACGCACCGAGGCACACTGCAATAAGAAATGACCGCACAGCGCAATCAGTTCGGCTTGGCAAAGCCGGTCTCCTTCATTCCCCGATTTTTGAGGGGGAGTCATCCGGCCCTGCAGCCTTTTCATAGGTGCCTTCTCCAGTCTTGACGTACTTCGTCAAACCGCTTTTTGAAATGCGGCTGTCTGTGAGTTTGCCGCCGTTCATAATCGCTTTCATCGGGCGGCTGACGGCTTTGCGAACCGGCTTGCCGCAGGTGGGGCAGCGCGTCAGCGGCTTCTCTTTGATTCCCTGCATCACCTCGATCGTTTCGGCGCAGTCCGGCCCGCGATCAGAGGTATGAACGTATTCATAAATCGGCATGAACTTTCACCTCGCCGGGTTCTCCTTCTGATCCTAAGATCGTTATTTTAGCAGGCATAAACTGTTTGACCACCCACGCAGTGCTGAGGAGCGTTTTTGTGACGCGCGGCGTGCTGAAGGCGCACGGCTCGCCGCACAAAACGGCAGGAACGATCAGTTGATCTGCCAAAAACTCGTCAACGCCGCTGGAGCCGTTGAGCCAATGAACGAACGCATAATATGCGTCCTCGACAACTTCTTCCATCCGTCTTCCCTTTTCTCCAATGCTTTGCGTGCCGCCGAATCCTGATTTCAACACTGCGCCGAAACTCACCGCGGCACCCGGAGATTCGGATCGCACCTTCACGAACTCCGTGCGGATGCTCAGTCCGTCTTTGTGCGCCAGCGCTCCCACATGTTTGATCGCACGTTTTCCGACAGCATCCGAAAGTTCGCTGGTTGTGATGCAGCATTTGAGCGATTGCACTTGCCCGGGGTTTGAAAAGTCGAACGGCTGCAGCGCGCTCGGTTCGATCTCCACATTCAGTTCGCCTTTGCCGCCGTTCGAATAGCCTGCCGTTTGGATGCTCAACGCTGCGTAGATGCCCAACCTTTGCATCGCCGGAATCGTTACCAAACGAAAATAGTCATAAGTTGGAGCGTAAGGGATGTGCGTGCCGCCTAAGATCGTAACCTCCGAAACCGCGCCTGCACGCGCAAGCGGAGCCAGCAGCGTCTGAATCAGCAGAACGGCGCTTCCAGAATGAGACCTGTTCGCAAAACTGGAAAGATCAATGCGCGCGCGCAGCGCGCGGATCGGATGAGAAGGCGCGAACGTCATTTGATCCGAACCTAATTCGGTGTGCACTGCGGCTCCGGTTGCTTGTCGAAACGCATCGGCCATGCCGAGATCCATGCCGTTGACGCCTCGACGCCGCAGTCCTGCGCGCACGTTTTGAATCGTAACGGGCATGGAAGTGAGCGAGGACATCGCAAGAGCCGTTCGCACGATGCAGCCTCCGCCTTCGCCGTGCCGGCCGTCAATCTCCACGATCAAAGATTTATGCGCCCTCGCTCGCAACGGGAAGATTGCGCCTTGCGTTGATGCGCAGCACACGCCGGCCATCGGTTTCCACAACTTTCAGCGTCCATCCGTTGCTGTCAATCACATCGCCGATCTCTGGCTGCCTGCCGAACATGCCGAACAACAAGCCGCCGATGGTATCAAACTCTTCGCTTTCGAAGTGCGACCCGATCGCTTCGTTCACATCCCAAAGGTGCAGTTTGCCTTGAATCAGCCAACTTCCATCATCGAGCCTGACAACGGGCTGCTCTTCGGTGTCGTATTCGTCAACGATATCGCCCACGATCTCCTCGACGACGTCCTCGATGGTGACCAAACCGGACGTCCCACCGTACTCATCTTGGACGATCGCCATTTGGGTTCGGCCGCGGCGAAATTCCGTGAGCAGCTCGTGCAAACTTTTGCTTTCCGGAATGAAATAGGGGGGCCGCGCGATATCCGATATTTTGCAGCCGTTTCCTTCCACGATCGCTTGCAGCAGATCCTTTGCGTGCACGATTCCCACAATCGTGTCAATGTTGTTTTTGTAAACGGGAATGCGTGTGTGCCCGGTCTGCTTGATGAGGTCGGCGACCATCTCCGGCGTATCGTTCACATCGCAGGCGTTGATGTCAATGCGCGGAGTCATGATTTCCCGCGCAACGGTGTTGGTGAATTCAATGATCGAGTGAATCATCTGGCGTTCATCTTCGATCAGTTCGCTGGATTCGGCTCCGGCAGTTACGATCTCCACGATCTCCTCTTCGGTGATGATCTGCGGGCCGAACACTTCGCCGAAACCCAGCCGCTTCATGATGAGTGTTCCGATGATCCGCACAACCCAAACGGCCGGCGCAAACACCCATTTGCAAACCCGCAGAAACCGGTACAGCCTGCCGGCCCACTTTTCGGGCTTCTTTTTTCCGAGCGATCGAAACATCAGCTCGGCAAACAGCAGATTCAGAATTCCGATCGGCAGAATAAGAATCAGCAGCGTGAAGAAAAGCATCATGCCGCTGTATTGCGAGCCGCCGAACCTTTCGGCGATGGCAGGCGCCACCAAAAAACAGACGGCGACGATGCCAAGCCGCGCGAATTGGAAGCCGACTTGGCAGGTGGCGAAATACTCCTGCTGAGATTCGTAAAGGCTGCGTAGTTTCGCTGCGCTTGGGTCGTTTGCTGCTTCCAACTCTTCGATCCGCACACGGCGGAGCGACGCAACGCCAGCCTCCGCCGCATGAAGCAGGGCGTTCAACGTCAAAAAAAGAACGATCAGCACACACGCAAACGCGGTTTCTGCCGAAGTAAGAGAATAAGGAAGCTGCGCGATCATTTCGATGCGATCCCGAACAGAATGATGGACAGCGCGCTCCCAAGCGCCGCACCCGTCGTGAGTTCAAACAGCGAATGAATCTTCGCTTCCCACCGGCTTTGCGCAATCATAACGGCCAGAAAGATCGCGATTCCCGATGCCACCACGTTATTGGTTAAAAACACCACAGCGCCCGCAAGGAAAAACCCGAATGCGGCATGGCCGCTCACAATCCCGCCTTTCAGAACTTGTCCCCGCTTTCCTATCCCTTTGCCGATCACCACAAGAATAAACAACAAAAACACTCCCAAAAAGATTTTTGGCACAAACTGCTGCTGACGCTCTTTCGAAGTGAGCTGCAAAGCGATCTCTTCCCACCTTCCATCACCCAAAAACAACAGCAGCGCAACCACCAAAGCAGTGCTCGTTGTGATAAGAACCGCGCCGGCGGCCATATCTTTTGCAAGCTTGGCCAGGGGATGAAACGTTGGATGCACAAGATCAACCACCGCCTCGATCGCCGAATTGAACATCTCGGCAACCACAACAAGGCTGATCATGAACAGCACGACGATCATTTCGCGAAGGCGCAAATCCAAAAAGATTCCCATCAACACGCAAAACACAACCGCGTAAAGATGAAACCGCATGTGCCTTTGCGTTCGGAACGCATACACCACGCCCGACATGGCGACCGAGAACGGTTTGAGAAGATTCCTTGCCATGGATCAGTGCGCCTCCGACGACCAGTCTTCGACCTGCCGCAGCCCCGCCAGCGCGAGCGCACGGTTCATTTTTCGGTGCATTTCGCGCTCTCGAGCGGCGGTTTTGTGATCGAAGCCCAACAGATGCAGCCCGCCGTGCACCGCAAGGCAGCACAGCTCATCCGTTAGTTCTATTTTGTGTTCGGCTGCCTGACGTTCTGCCTGTTCCAAGTTGATGGCGATGTCTCCCAAATGCGGTTCGAAATTTGTCGAAGGAAAACTCAGAACATCCGTCGGCTCGTTCAATCCGCGAAAACGATAATTGAGATCGGCTATCTCTTCAGACATGGTGATGAGCACGTCGAGTTCGGAAGGAGGTTGATTTTCGGAATCAAGCATCGCGATTAAGGCTCTTTTGATCGGAGAGGTTCTCAGACGGCGCATCGAACGATTGACGATCTGTATACGATGTTTCCTCATCCAAACCCTCTAAACTGCTTCCAGGATAATCAATCCGTTCGTGTCGAAGTGCTGTCAGGGAGTTAACAAACGAATCCACGATCGTTTGCAGATCGCGAAAGTTGAGCGCTGAATCGTCCAACTGGCCATCGTCGCGAACGTCTTGCACAATTTCCCAAACCAATGCGCGCAGCCTGCCCGGAGATGCGCTTGGCATCGTGCGGGTGGCCGCCTCGACTCGATCCGCAAGCATCAGCACGGCGGTCTCCTTAGAATGCGGACGCGGACCAGGATAACGGAAATGCAGTTCCAAAATCGGATCGCTCACGCCGGTTTCCTGCGAATGCAGATGATAAAAATAAGAAATCAGGCTGGTGCCGTGATGCTCTGCGATGCCCGCTTTGATGGCGTTGGGCAGCCCCGCCTCATCCGCCATTTTCAGCCCGTCCCGAACATGCGCGGCGATGATTTTCGCACTCAATGTTGGGTTCAGGCGGTCGTGCGGGTTGTCGGCGAGTTTGTTTTCTATGAAAAACTCCGGTCTGCGCATCTTGCCAATGTCGTGATAATAGGCCATCGCTCGGCACAACAAAGCGTTCGCGCCGATCAACGGCGCTGCCTGGTCGGCCAAATTCCCCACCATTACGCTGTGAGCGTACGTTCCCGGCGCCTGAATCATCAGCTTTCTCAGCAGGGGCTGATCGGGATTGCAGTGCTCGAGCAGCGACCAGTCGGAAACCACTCCGAACGCCTTTTCGAACGCGGCCACCGCAAGCCAAAAAAGCGCGGTTGCGCCCACGCCGCCGGCCAATCCCCAGCCGGCGAACCAGAAAGATTCGGCCCATGTTCTGCCCACCAAAAGCGCCGTTACCATCGCCATCGCCGCATATGCAAGGCTCGTAACGTAAGTCGCTCGAAACAGGTCGTTCCGCTGCCGCATCGGGTTCACGGCGTGAGCCCCGATCCAGGCCGCAAGCGTCGCACCGGCAACCAACGGCGGGTCGGCGATTCCAGCTCCCACAGCCGCCGCCGCCACCATCCCTACCGTAAAAATCCCTTTCGCCGGGCCGAGCAGGCCGCTCACCAGCATCCCCAAACTTACCAACGGAGCCGCGGCCAGCGGCGAAACCTCATGCGAAGGACTCGGGCTCGCACCGATCGCCTGGGCGCCGATCTGAAGGCCGAACACCGTGAGGAGTCCAGAGAACCAGACAATGCGCTCTGCGATGGCAGGCTCCACCCCTTTGGTTGGAAAAACCCGCAGATGCCAGCGGGAAACCACGACCCCAGCCAGGCAGATTCCGAGCGCTCCCAGGGCAAGTTTGAGATCGAAAGGAGGGATGCGCCGAGCCAGGAGGGCCGCAGCCAGCGTCAGGGCGCACAACACGGTTTGAGCCCACACAAGAACCGGCTTAGGCATCCTGTTGATCAGTTGGGCCGTTTTGGCTATAGCTGGGAGTTTGAGGCGTATTGCGCTCATATTTGGCCTTCGGCTTAGGAGCGAAGGCGTTCCGCGGCGCATTTTCGGCCTGCGCCAGGCCTGCGAACTACCTGGTTCGACGGGTGCGCTTCGCTCGCCTGCGTTTTTCGCATGGTTTTTCGTAGTACATGTGTTCTTTGATCTGTCTTAACAGACCGGCCTGCTGAAGTTTTGTGTTGAACCGCTTCAGGGCGCTGTCAATGGATTCTGATGACTGTACGACGACTTCGATCACTGTGATGCCTTTGCCTCGGCGCGCTGCCGCCGGCAAGCGATAGTATACCGCCCAAGGGGACGATCAGCCAGGGGTAACCTGCGCACCCTATGTCTCGAGCCGGCCATCAAGATATCAAAATCGGCACGTTGGCGCCGATGGATAAGGGTGCGGCGTACCTTCGGCAGGTGGCAGGGCACGGGTTCGAATCGTTCGAACTGACCTTGTGGCAGTATATCGGCGGGCTCGACCTGGAAAGAACTGCCCAGGAGTGCCTGGAAGCGGTTGCCGGAAAAGCGGTGATCAGCAGCGTGGGGCTTTATGGGAACCCGCTGACCGATGACCAGACCGCCGCCGATTGGGAAACGTTGATCCGCTCGGCGCATCTGTTTGGGTGCAGCGTTGTGTGCGGATTCGCGGGAGCGGTGGAGGATCGGAGCGTGGAGGAGAACATGCCGCGGTTCAAACAGGTTTTCGGCAAAATCGCAAAAGTGGCCGAAGAGTGCGGCGTGAAAATCGCTTTCGAGAACTGCGATATGGGAGGCAGTTGGGAATCGCCGAAATGGAACATCGCCCATGCGCCGCGAGCGTGGGAGATGATGTTCACCGAAGTTCCTGGCGAAACGATCGGCCTTGAGTGGGAGCCATGTCATCAGATGGTCTCGCTGATTGACCCGATCCCTCAGCTCAGAAAATATCTGCCGCGAATCTATCACATTCATGGCAAAGACGCGACCGTGAACTGGGACATCATTCGAACCGAAGGGCTGAGATCGGGCGTGCCGAGCATCTGGCACCGAACTCCGGGGTTTGGCGATTCGAACTGGACGGATATCATCACGATTCTCCGGAAAGGCGGCTATCGCGGGGCGATTGACATCGAAGGGTGGCACGACCCGGTGTATCGCGACGAGCTGGAGATGACCGGCCAAGTGCGGTCGCTGCACTACCTCAAGGCTTGCCGCGGCGGCGATTTCGTAGAGAACCCGCAATAATTCGAACGGAACCGATGACGGGGTGAACGTATTTCCTATTGGCATGAAAACCTATCAGTCAGTTTCGGCGTTTGTTCTGGCGGGGCTGTCCGCCGCCGCGTGCGCGACCTTAGGGCAGGGGCAGATCGTGTTGAAATATGCCGAGACGCCCGAGCCGCCGATCAAGAAGCAGTTGAAATCGGACGCGGAGTGGAAGCGGATTTTGAGCAGCGAGCAGTATGAGATTCTGCGCAACGCCGGCACCGAAGCTCCGTTTTCCGGCAGATATTGGAACAATCACGAAAAGGGCACGTATTTTTGCGCCGCATGCGGCTTGGACGTTTTTTCTTCGGACACGAAATTCGAATCGGGCACCGGCTGGCCGAGTTTTTGGAAACCGATCAACAAAAACCGGGTGATTTTGAGGCGCGACTTGAGCCACGGCATGGATCGCACCGAAGTGCTGTGCGCAAGGTGCGAAGGGCATTTGGGGCACGTTTTTGACGACGGGCCGAAGCCGACCGGCCTGCGGTTTTGCATGAACTCGGCGGCGATGACCTTCAAGAAACGCTGACGGCTCCGGGTATCGTTTTTTTGTGGTTGCTGCCGTTCCCAAAGAGACCGTTCCTGGCGAACGGCGCGTGGCGCTTACGCCGGAAGGGGTGAGCGGCATCGTTTCCCGCGGAGTGGAGGTTTTGGTGGAGCGGGGAGCGGGCGAGGGTGCGGGGTTTGACGACGACGCGTATGCCGGCGCGGGTGCAGGAATCGTGGACGATGTTTTCGCTAGGCGCCCTGATGTCGTTTTGAAAGTCGCTCCTCCAAGCATCGAAGAGGCTCGCCGCCTTGCCGAGCGTTCTGCTTACGTGGGTTTTTTGTATCCGACCTCGAATCCGGGTTTGGTGGAAGCGTTCAACGAGCGGAGCGTCTGTTCGTTTGCGATGGAGTTGATGCCCCGGATCACGAGGGCGCAGAGCATGGATGCGTTGAGCGCGATGTCTTCGATAGCCGGTTACAAGGCGGCGCTGTTGGCGGCGGACGCGCTTCCCAAGTTTTTTCCGATGCTGATGACGGCGGCAGGGACGACGCCGCCAGCGAAAGTGTTCGTGATCGGAGCAGGAGTTGCGGGTTTGCAGGCGATTGCAACATGCAAACGGCTCGGCGCGCAGGTTGAAGCGTTCGACGTTCGTCCAGCCGCGAAAGAGCAGGTCGAGAGTTTGGGCGGCAGATTTGTGGGAATCAATCTGCTGGCAGAAGAGGCCGAGGATGCGGGCGGCTATGCGAAAGAGGTTTCCGCCGACACGCATGGCAAGGAGCTCGAACTGATCGCATCGCGGCTGCCGAAAACCGATGTGGTGATTACCACGGCGCTGATTCCCGGAAAGCGCGCTCCGATTTTGATCACTCGCGAAATGGCGAAAACGATGCCGAAAGGTTCGGTGATCGTGGACTTGGCTGCGCCTGCCGGCGGGAATTGCGAGTCAACCGTTCCCGGACAAACCACGCACGAAGACGGCATCACGATTCTGGCGCCGCTCGATCTGGTTTCTTCGATGGCCGCCGATGCAAGCCGGATGTATTCAAAAAACTTATCGGAGTTTTTGAAACTGCTGGCACCCAAAGACCGTTTGGAATTCGACCTTCAAGATGAGATCGTGAAGGCAACGTTGGTGACGTGTGAGGGCAGGATCGCACACGACCCAACGCGGTTGGCATTAGAGCATGGAGGCGGCGCATGACTTTGCTTGCTTTGTTCACCGTTTTCGTGTTGGCAGTTTTTGTGGGGCTCGAGGTGATCGCCAAGGTGCCGCAAACGTTGCACACACCTTTAATGTCGGCGACGAACGCGATTCATGGCGTGATTTTGGTTGGGGGCATTTTGGTTTTGGGTTCTGCGGATTCGCTTGCGGCGCACCTGTTGGGGTTTGCGGCGGTTGCGTTCGGCACGATGAACGTTTTGGGCGGCTTCATCGTTACCGACAGGATGCTCGAGATGTTTCGGAAGAAGCCGCGGAGTAAAGGCGGATGAATCAGAATTGGATTCCGGTCGGTTATCTTCTTGCGGCGATAAGTTTCATTCTTGCGCTGAAGTTGATGAAGTCTCCGGTAACCGCGCGGCATGGGAACTGGCTCGCCGCGGGCGGAATGTTCATTGCGATTGCGTTGACGTTCTTCGACGAAGGGATCGCCCGAGAGAATTTCGGATGGATTATCGGAGCGATTTTGGTTGGAGCCGCACTGAGCATTCTGCCTTCGCGTTCGGTTCCGATGACGGGAATGCCGCAGATGGTGGCACTGCTCAACGGATTGGGCGGCGGGGCAGTTGCGCTGGTTTCGCTTGTAGAGTTCATCCGACAATCTTCTATCGGCGCCGATTGGCCGATCGTTCCGTTGGTGACGACGGTTTTGAGCGCGATCATCGGATGCATCAGTTTTGCTGGAAGTTTGATCGCGTTTGGAAAACTGCAGGAGGTTTTGCCGAGCAGAGCGATTGTGTTTCCAGGACAAAAGGCTGTGAACTTGGTGCTGCTTGCTTCGGTTGCGGCGCTGGCGGTTTTGATCGTTGCGGGCAAACCGTTGGTCGTGCTGTTTGCGGCGCTTGTGGTTGTTTCGCTGATCGTGGGGGTTTCGATTGTGATTCCGATCGGCGGCGCAGATATGCCCGTTGTAATTTCGCTGTTGAACTCGTTTACGGGCACGGCGGCGGGCCTTGCCGGGTTCGTGCTTGCCAATACCGCATTGTTGATTGGAGGCGGACTTGTCGGCGCGAGCGGACTGATTCTAACCATTGAAATGTGCCGGGCGATGAACCGTTCGCTCGAGAATGTGATTTTCGGCGCATTCGGTGCGCAATCCGCGGCCGCGGGAAGCCTTGCCGAAGGAAAAACCGTTCGCAATTACAGTGTGGAAGATGCAGCGATCATTTTCAGCAATGCGGATTCGGTGATCATTGTGCCCGGATATGGCATGGCTGTCGCGCAGGCGCAGCACGTTTTGAAGGAGCTGATGACCAAACTTCAGGCGCGCGGAATTGATGTGAAATTCGCGATTCATCCGGTTGCAGGCAGAATGCCGGGACACATGAACGTGCTGCTGGCCGAAGCCGACGTGCCCTATGAACTGCTTTATGATTTAGACGACATTAACACGATGTTTCCTGAAACCGATGTTGCACTTGTGGTCGGAGCCAACGACGTGGTGAACCCTGCGGCGCGATCCGATCCGTCTTCGCAGATTTATGGCATGCCGATTTTGGATGTGGACAAAGCCAAGACGTGCATCGTGATCAAGCGAAGCATGAACACGGGGTTCGCTGGGATCGAAAACGAACTGTTTTATCTGCCTAACACGGTGATGGTTTTCGGCGATGCGAAAGGCGTGATCGCGAAACTCAACACCGCTATTGACAGTTACTAAACCGCGTCTTCGATAAACTCGGCCACGTGACTTTTCAAATCGGCCAAGCATTTTGTGTGCACATACATCATGTGTCCAGCAGGATAGTATTCGGTTCTGATTCGATCGCGCAGCGAAGGATCGAGCCCCATGTGCGCGAGGGTGTATTGCGTGGCGAAATAGGGCGTTGCCAAATCGTAGTAGCCGCTCGCCACGAACACGCGCATGTGCGGGTTTTTGGCAAAAGCGGCGCGGAGCGCTTCGCTCGTGTCGGGATAGCCGTCGCGTGCGTTGCCCCAATCCCACGGCTCTTCGATTCCTTCGCCCAGCACGTTGTAGTTGAGATCGGTTATGTAATTCAACTGCGTGCGGATGTAATCGTTGATCATGCTGGTGTAGGGCGGGCGGATGGCGGTTATGCTGGGGTCATGTTCGGGCACTTCGCCCGTTGCAAGGGCGTCCATCCCTTTGAACCGGCTGTCGAGCCGTCCCACGGTTCGTTTTTCGTCGCGCAAAAGCTCTTTGCAAAACTGATGGATGTTGACGCGCATGTTGCAGTTGTCTACAAACTCTTTTGAAAGTCCGGTGAAGTGCGACACGCGTTCGATCAGCCTCTTTTTTTCGGCGGCGGTGATGGTGTCGCCTTTTGCCAACAGCTGCGTGTATTCTCCGGCGGCGAAATGTTCGCAATCGCGCAACAGGTCGCGAAGCCGGCCTGTTATCTTTCCGTGAAAATGGGCGGTTGCGCAATACGTTGGAAGAAACAGAATGTACGGCAGATCGTTGCCTTTGATGAACCGCGCCGTCAAAAAATTTAAAATGGATGACACAAGCACAATGCCGTTGAAGGCGATGCCTTTGTCAATGAGATGGCCCGCAAGCCCGGCAGCGCGCGTGGTGCCATAACTTTCTCCGACCAGAAAAAGAGGCGAATCCCAACGTTCGAACCGCGTGAGGTAAAGCCGGATCACTTCGCCGATGGATTCGATGTCGCCTTTCACTCCCCAAAACTTTTTGCCGGTTTCTTTGTCCACGGGTCTGCTGTAGCCGGTGCCGACTGGATCGAGAAAAACGATGTCGGTTTCGGTGAGCCACGATTGGGGATTGTCCACAAGGGTATAGGGTGGTGCAGGCATCATGCCGTCATCCAAAAGCCTCACCCGTTTCGGACCGAGCGCTCCAAGATGCAGCCAAAGCGAAGCGCTTCCCGGCCCTCCGTTGAAACTGAACATCAGCGGACGCTTTTTGCGTGCGCCGTCTTTGGTGTATGCAATAAAGAACACGTTCGCTTCGTGTTCTCCGAACTCGGTTTTCAACGGCATCATTCCGGTTGTAACCGTGTACTTGAGAGTTTCGCTGCCGATTTTGATTTGGTGCCGCGTGATGACGGGCTGCTCTTCCACCAGAGAGCGCTTTTGTTCTTGGGGTTCTAACGGTTTGTCTTCGGGCATATCGTGCTCAGTATTCCCGAGCCGCGCGTTGGATTGCCCGCCCTATGCCATCTTCGATTTTCGCGTGGTAAGCCGCGCGGACAGTCTAAAAACCGCAATAATCATCATCAGAATCAGCGAGCCAGCCATGGCTTGAGATTTCAGATAGTCATAGGGTGACGTGGCGTTATAAAAAATGCTGAGCGGCAGAGAATCAATCGGCTTGTCGAGCCGAACGCTGAACGTTACATTGCCGAACGCGGTGAACAGCAGCGGGGCGGTTTCGCCAGCCACGCGGGCCACCGCGAGCATAATGCCGGTAATCAGACCGGCCTTCGCAGCGGGAACGATCACGCGAAACATGGTGGTAAATCGCGTTGCGCCCAACGCGAGCGATCCTTCGTACAAACGTCGCGGCACCATTTTTAGAATCTCTTCGGTGGCGGTCATGATGATGGGGATCATGATGATGCTGAGCGCGATTCCACCTGCGAGAGCCGAGAAGCCGTTTCCTTCGTGCATGCGCGCGATCGGAATGACCACAACCGCGTAAACGAACAGACCGATGACGATGCTCGGAACGCTGTTCAAAACATCTGCGAGAAACCTGACGGTTTTTGCGAATTTTCCTGCCTTTTCGGCCTGATAGATTCCTGCAAGAACGCCGAGTGGAACTCCGATGCATGACGCAACGGCCAGAAGCACCAATGTTCCAACAATGGCGTTTCGCAGCCCGCCGCCTTCGGTGCCGATGGGCGTGGGCCCTTGCGTGATCAGTTTCCAGTTTACGGCCTGATATCCGTTCTTGACGATGTAGCCCACCACCAGGCACAACGCCGCCGTTGCCAAAACTCCGGCTAATGAACAGATGCTCAGCCCGATCACGTTCATCACTTTGCGGACAAACAGTCGGAATTTGAATCGAAAACCGGAGATCATGCGATCACCCTGCGGAATCTTCTGGATGTAAGCGACACCATCAGCCGCGCGGCACCGTTTACCAAGATCGCAACCACCAACAGAATGAGCGCGATCTCCATGAGTGCCGAGCGGTACAGCGGCGAAGGCGCTTCGGTGAATTCGTTTGCGATCACGCTGGGCATGGTGTATCCGGGGCTAAACAGCGGCAGCGAAAAATCGGGACTGTTGCCAATGACCATCGTGACCGCCATGGTTTCGCCAAGCGCCCGGCCAAGGCCAAGCATCACGGCTCCAACAATGCCGGTTTTCGCACACGGAACGACCACTTTTCGAATTACTTCCCATTTGGTGCAGCCGAGCGCATATGCTGCTTCGCGCATCTCTTGCGGAACAGCGCGGATCACATCTCGAGCAATTCCGGTGATGATCGGAATGACCATGATGGACAGAAGCACCGAGGCCGCAAGAAAGTCGTTTCCGTTGGGCGCCGCATCGAAAAGAAAGAATCGGCCCCAACGCTGGCTCTCGCTGATCGGGGTTTCTACGTGCTGCAGAAGCCACGGCACCAAAACCAGAATTCCCCACATTCCATAAACCACACTTGGAATCGCGGCGAACAGTTCGATCAAGAAGCCGACCGGCTTGCGAATCAAGGCGGGCGCGATGTCGGCAAGCAGCAATGCGGTTCCTAAACTCAGGGGAATTGCAAGCAGCAGCGCCCAAAGCGAGGTGTAGATCGTGCCAAGAATGAAGACACGCGCTCCGAAAACCTCATCAACCGGATCCCACTCTTTTGTCGTCAGGAACTTTGCGCCGAACGTGTGCATGGATTGGCGCGACTGCAGATAGATTTCAAGAATGATGGCCAGAATGATGAGCAGCACAACTGCCGAAGCGCACAACAGCAGAAAGCCGTACCAACTGTCAACTGCAAGCAGTTTTGAGTTTTTGGAGCGCAAGGGCGATTGACGGCTGAGCGGGGCTCGAGGCTGGGAGTGTTGCGACCGATCAATGCCCATGCGCTTGTGGGGTTGGGTGTCAAATTCAGCGGATCGAATTGATCATCGCTTTGAGTTTTGCGCGCACGTTTTCGGGAACGGGCGCATATTGCAACTGGGCCGTGAAACTTTGGCCCTCGGCGATGACCCAATTCAGGAACCGTTTGATTTCCGCGCCGCGTGCCGGGTTTTGATAAACGATGAGCCAAGTAAAGCCGCTGATCGGATATCCGTTCGGATTGCTCGTGTTGGTGATCGAGACCCTCATATCAGCAGGCATCGGCACTCCGGCTGCGGCAAGCGACCCGCTTTCGGCAGAAGGTGCGATGAATCTGCCCTTTGCGTTCGCCATTTTGCAATAAGTCATCTGGTTTTGCGTTGCATAAGCAAGTTCCACATATCCGATGGAGTTCGGGTGCGTTTTGATGAGCCCTGCCACACCTTCGTTTCCTTTGCCGCCGAGGCCCACGGGCCAGTGCACCGCTTTTCCAGTTCCCACGCGCGATGACCATTCGGAACTGATTTTGGAAAGATAGTCGGTGAAGATGAATGTTGTGCCCGAACCGTCAGAGCGGTGCGCCACGAAGATGCGTGCATGCGGCAGACGCATTCCTCGGTTCAGATTTGCGATTTGGGGTGCATCCCAATACTGAATGTTGCCCAGATAAATGTCAGCGAGAACCGGCCCCGTTAGATTCAGCCCTTGTCCCAATCCGGGAACGTTGTATGCAACTGCCACGGTTCCGACGACTGCCGGAATGTGCAAGACGGGCCTTCCGGCCTGCTGCATCTCGGCGGGGTTCATCGGCGCATCGCTTCCTGCAAAGTCAACCGTTTTGTTGATGAGAGCCGAAATGCCTCCACCCGATCCGATGGACTGATAGTTGATGCTGACTCCAGTCGCCTGCCGATATCGGGCGATCCAAGTTTGCATGATAGGATTGATAAACGTTGATCCTGCTCCTGTGAGTGCTTGTGCCTGACCAAGAACAGAACTTGCGGCGATTCCTATCAATGCTGCGGTTTTGAACGTTTTCATCGTGATTGCCTCCTTGTTGTTTCGTAATTCAGAACTTCACCTGGTATTCCAGCGTGATCATCGAGATCTTTTTGGGTGATGGCTGCGCGGGCGGATGCGCCACTTTGCTTGGGCTGATGTACCAAAGCTTCAGCCTGGAAGCCGAATCCAGGTTGATTGCGGCGCCGATGCCGAAGTTCACGTCGTCCCAACTGCTGCCGCTGTCGGCCTCGCCATCGGTGGATCGTCTGAACACGTCATAACTCATCGCGATCGTCCACGGATGCGCGCCTTTCTGATCGAACGTGTATCCTGCCTGAACGTAATAACCAAGCACCTTGTTGTCGGGTGCTGCCGACGTGGAGAGTTTCAAGGTCGGCTGGTCGAAATACGTCCGCTGTTCGAACGTTCCGGCTACCAGTTCGGCCAGAATGAACGCGCCCTGCGGCGAGTTGTACTGCGCATCAATTCCGAACAGCTGCTTTTTGCGTGGAACGTAAGGCAGTGCGCCCGAAAACGAGATATTGCCGTTGTAAAACGACACGCCGAGCCCAAGCGTTTTGTCTACACTTTGATAAGAGATTCGCAGAATCTCATCCACCCGGCGATCGGTGTCGTTGGTACCGACACCAGATCCGTTCACAAACGCAGCGACGTATTTCATCTGCCCCTGCGAATACGCGACTTGCAGGCCGCGGTCATAATCCTGGCTTGCGAATAACCCTGCCGACGTTTCGTTGAATGCGAGCGGCTTTTCGGTTGAATACGTGTTCGCACCAGAAAGCGGAAGCATGTAGCCGAACGGGTTTGCGAACAAGCCGACTGTAAACGATGGGTACTTCGCCGAGCCGTCGCCGGGAGTGAACGTCAGGTTGCCTTCGCGCACGGTAACCGCTTGGTTAGTTCCGTTCGTCAAGCCCGAAGCGTCAATTTGCGCCGCATATTTGGTGTTCGGAGTGAGCGAACCTGTGAACTTGAGGCGCGAGCGGCGGATGACGAACGATTCACCGTTCGTTCCTTGCATGTAGGTTCCGTTGTAACTGCTGCTGCTGGGCGGCGCGCCGTTTGGAAAGTTCGCTCCGCTGTTGTCGCCGACCATCAAATACCGCGTTTGGATGTATCCACCGATTGCGAACTTGCGGTTTCCAGCGCCATAGGCGGAATCGGCGCTCTTGATCGCTTTATTGGCCATCTCTTTGGCATCCACCACATCGGATCGCAGCGCTTCGATATCATCCTGCGCCTTTTTGAGATCGGTTTGAATCTGCTTCAACTGCTCTTCGAATGCGTCTTTCAGCGCTTGGATCTGATTCAGCGTGTCTTGCGTGAGCGTTTTTGCGCTCGGCGCCGACTTGTCTTTAGATGCGATCGCATCAAGCGTTTCCAAAACGCGGTTGACGAGCGAAGCAAACTCGATGCGTGAAAGATCACTCATCGGGATCGCCTTCGAATCTTTGTAGCCTTTCACAAGGCCGCGATCCGCGAGGTCTGCGATCGCGGCATACGCCCAATGGTTTGCGGCGTTGTCAGGAAACTGTTGCGACGCGGTTTGCTGTGCCCACATCGGCAGCGCCAACACACATGCACACAACCACAACACGGCTTTGAACTTTTTCAAAATGTCCTCCCCTTTCAAAGAAATCAAACGATAGGGAGAATTCAATCGCCGAATTAACGAACCGTGATCCCAAGATTAATGGGATGTTAATCCGTTGACTCTGGGTAACCTCGCAGCCAAGATGGATGCCAGAGAGATCATTGTCCGCCGCGCGGCCAAAGAGCTGAAAGATGGGATGTATGTGAATTTGGGAATCGGAATGCCTACCCTCATCGCCAACCTGATTCCGCCAGGAATCGAAGTGGTGCTTCAATCCGAAAACGGCTTGCTCGGCATCGGGCCGTTTCCGAAAGAGTCCGAGGTTGATCCCGACCTGATCAACGCCGGCAAACAGACGATCACCGAGGCTCCCGGAGCGAGTTTTTTCAGCAGCGCCGACTCCTTTGCCATGATCCGCGGCGGGCACATTGACCTAAGCATCCTTGGAGGAATGGAAGTGAGCGTGGACGGCGACCTTGCCAACTACATGATTCCCGGCAAGATGGTCAAAGGCATGGGAGGCGCGATGGACTTGGTAGCGAGCGCCAAGTATGTGGTGGTCATTCAGACTCACACCGCCAAAGACGGCTCGCCCAAAATCCTGGAAAAATGCCGCCTGCCGCTTACCGGCAAAAAGGTGGTCAATCGGATCATTACCGAAAAAGCGGTGTTCGACGTGAAGCCCGAAGGAGGGATCGTGATTCGAGAGATTCACCCCGACTGCACGATCGAGGAGCTCCGCGGCTGCACGGCTCCTTTCGAACTGCAAGCCGATCCTCAGCCGATGTCGCTTTGAAGAAATAGAAACCCCGGCGGGGGGAGGCTGGCCGGGGTTTTCTCTTTTGGGGAGAGGGACTGGTAGGACCTAATCCTCTGCTATTTGGAGAGACGATATCCCCCCGCGGCGGGTTCCCAGGTTATTTTGCGGTGGGGGATTCCGTTCCCTGTTCCAAGCGAATATACTTGTCAACTCATGGCCGCAAAACTCAAAGTGGGAATCAACGGATTCGGGCGCATCGGACGGCTCAGCCTGAGGACGATTCTTGAAAGGCACCCGAACGAGCTGGAGGTCGTGGCGATCAACGACCTTGCCGACCCTCAGACGAGCGCCCACCTGTTCAAGCACGACAGTACCTATCGAGAATTTCGCGGGGATGTGAAGGCTGGCGGGGACTCGATCACCGTCAACGCGGCGGCGATCCACTGCTTCAGCGAAAAAGACCCGGCGAAAATTGACTGGAGCGGCGCGGGCGTCGAACTCGTGCTGGAGGCGACGGGGCTTTTCACCGATGCCGAAAAAGCTCGGGCGCACATTAGGGGCAGCGTGAAAAAGGTGGTTATCAGCGCCCCAGCCAAGGGCGAGGACATCACGCTGGTGCTCGGAGTGAACGATGCGAAGTACGACCCGGAAAAGCACCATATTGTGAGCAACGCCAGCTGCACAACGAACTGCCTTGCACCGATCGCAAAGGTGCTGGTGGATGCGTTCGGAGTGGAATCCGGGCTGATGACCACGGTGCATAGTTATACGAACGACCAGAGGGTGCAGGATCAGGAGCATCGTGATCTCCGCCGGGCGAGGGCGGCTGGCCAAAACCTGATTCCCACAAGCACGGGCGCGGCCAAGGCGATCGGTCTGGTGGTGCCGGAACTGAACGGAAAGATGCACGGCTTTGCGATCCGCACACCTACGGCAACGGTCTCGATCGTTGATCTGGTGGTGAATCTTTCGAAACCGGCGTCGGCGGATGAGATCAACGCCGCAATGCGCGAGGCGGCGGGCGGCAGGATGCGCGGAATTCTGGCTGTTTCGGACGAGCCTCTTGTGAGCACCGACTTTATCGGCGACAATCACAGCGCAATTTTGGATTCGGCGCTCACAATGCGCATGGGCGAAAGAATGGCCAAAGTGGTGGGATGGTATGACAACGAATGGGGCTATTCGTGCCGCATCGCCGATCTGATCAAACTGATGAAGGACCGCGGCATCTGAGACGTTTTACGAACCGGATTGTGGTTCGCATTCGCAAGATTCAATAACGAAGGAGATTCGATGGTAACTGCAGCATTGCTTAGCGTATTGTCGCTCAGTCAGATTTCGGCTGACGCCCGCTTGATGAAATTCCCTGACATTTATGAAAACAGAATCGTGTTTCAATATGGCGGAGATTTGTGGCTGGTTTCGACCGAAGGGGGAGTTGCGCGGAGGATCACCACGAGCCCGGGCGTTGAAACCTGGCCGAAGTTTTCACCCGATGGCAAATGGATCGCGTTTTCGGCAGATTACGACGGGAACATGGACGTTTATGTGATGCCGAGCGAAGGCGGCGAACCGAAGCGTTTGACATCGCACCCGCGGCCCGATCAGGTTTTGGATTGGAGCGCCGACGGAAAACAGATCATCTTCCGATCATCGAGGGAATCGAAAAACGGACGCTATGCCGGCGCATTTGTGGTGCCGGCGGCAGGGGGCACGCCGCAGGCTTTGCCGATGGAGGAATGCGGACAGGTTTCACCAAGCCCCGACGGGCACACCTTCGCCTATAACCGCATGCCCACCGAAAACGCCACATGGAAAAGGTATCGCGGCGGCCTGCAAAGCTGGATATCGTTTTATGATCTTCAGCAGCACAAATATTGGGAGATGAAGCGAGACCGCTCGGCGCAGATGTGGCCGATGTGGGGAAAAGACAAGCTTTATTACGTGGGCGATGCCGACAACATCCGCAATCTTTGGGCGTTCGATCCAAAAACGAACGCGCAGACTCAGCTGACGAAATTTACCGAATACGACGTGAGCTGGCCCAGCATCGGGACTGGCGAAATTGTGTTCGTTCGGGATGCGAAACTGTGGGTGTATCACACCGATACGGGCAAAGTTTCCGACGTGAAAGTTTCGATTCTATCGGATCTTCCTGAGACGCGCTCTTCGACGATGTCGTTGGCGAATTCTGCGGGCGACGTTTCGATCTCCCCCAACGGTGTGCGATTGGCGATCGAAGCGCGGGGCGAGATTTTCAGCGTTCCTGTAAGAGAAGGCTTGACGCACAACATCACCAACACGCCTGGAGCACGGGAACGTTATCCCAGATGGTCGCCCGATGGCAAATGGATTCTTTTTGCAAGCGACCGCTCAGGCGAATATGAGTTCTTCCTGCAAAAGTCCGACCTCTCGGAACCTGCAAAAGTGATCGCTTCGGCGGCGGGAACGTTCCCGTTGAACCCGGTCTGGTCGCCCGACAGCAAGAAGTTCTTTTTCACCGACACCGAATACCGTTTGAACATTGTGGACATCGGCACCGGCTCAAAAACCACGATTCCAAAAACCGCATACCCTTCGTATCAGGATGCGGTGTGGTCGCCGGATTCGAAGTGGATCGCATATTCCAGCGGGAGGACGCAGCTTTCGCGCATCGCTCTTCTTAACGTGGAAACCAAAGAAGAAACGCTTATGGGCGATGGAATGTTTGCCGATTCGAACCCGGTATTTGATGCGAAAGGCAACTATCTGTTTTTTGTTTCGCAAAGGAATGTGGGGTTCACAACCGATGCTTATGAGTTTCTGCCGGTTGCGACAAATCCTTCCGTGATTCTGGGTTGGACGCTGCGCACCGACACTCCGACGCCGTTTGCTCCCAAGGACGATAACGAAAAGATCGGCGATGCGAAGCCTGCGGGCGAGGCTGGATCGCAGGAAAACAAACCTTGGGATTTGGCGGGCGCCAAGGCGCGGCTGTTTTCGGTGCCGATTCCGGCGGGAACGCTTACGCTTGTCGGAGCACCGGCCGGAAGAGTTTTGTATGCGTCGGACGGCGCGCTGATGCAGTTCGATTTCAATTCCAAAGGCTCTTCGCCTGTGATTTCGGGAGCCTCGGCGCTCGATTTCACTCCGAATTACGACAAATTCGCTTACATCGGCCCAGGCGGGGTAGTGGGTGTTCTGCCTGCCGCACCCGGAGGTCAAATCGGAGGCGGAAAGGTGAACACCGGCGACATGATGGCCGTTACCGAACCGCGTGCGGAATGGAAACAGGCGTATTGGGAAGCGTGGCGTTACGTGCGCGACTACTTTTGGAACGAAAACATGAACGGAATGAATTGGCGCGCGGTCGGCGAAAGATATGCGAAGTGGCTGCCTTATGTGGCGCATCGCAGCGATCTGGATCAACTGTTGTGGGAACTGCTCGCCGATTTGGGAACGGGGCACGCATATTTGACTCCAGCTCCCGCCAGCCGAATTCGTCCGATAGCGGTTGGGCTTCTGGGCGCTGATTACGATGTAACCTCGAGCGGAGTTCGATTCAAAAAGATTTATCGCGGGCAGCCGTGGGACAGCGGAAGACGCGCACCGCTGGGCGAACCCGGATTGAACGTGAACGAGGGCGATTATCTGATTTCGATTGACGGCGAAAAACTTGGACCCGGTGTAAGCGTGGATGATCTTCTTCAAGGCAAAGCCGACAAACTGGTCGAACTGAAAGTGAACTCAACGAACAGCGAAACCGGCGCCCGGCGGATTTTGGTGAGAACAACCAGCGACGATTTGGGACTGCGGTATGCCGATTGGGTGACTAACAATCGGTTGTATGTGGAAAAGCAGAGCGGCGGCCGCATCGGATATGTGCACGTTCCGAGCACGTCGGTGGACGGCGTGGTGGAGTTTTGGCGGATGTATTTCGCGCAGGTGGACAAAGACGCGCTGATCATTGATGAGCGATACAACAGCGGCGGATTCATTCCCGACTTTTTCGTTGAAAAACTTGGAAGGACGCCGCTTGGAGGTTTCACACCGCGCGGGATGGAAGGCCAGCAGATTCCGGGCGGCGGCAATTTCGGTCCGAAAGTGATGCTGATCAACTCGTATGCCGGATCGGGCGGCGACGCATTTCCGTTCTTCTTTAGAAAACGAAAAATCGGGCCGCTGATCGGCACGCGCACTTGGGGCGGTTTGATCGGCATAACCGGCAGGCGCGATCTGATGATCGGCGGGGGAATTACGGTGCCGCAGTTCGCTTTTTGGGATGTGGATGCAAACGGTCAGGCGCATTGGGCGGTTGAAAACTTGGGAGTTCCGCCCGACATCGAAGTGGACAACAAACCGGACGACGTGGCAAGAGGCGAGGATGCGCAGCTGGATGCCGCAATTAATTATCTGAAAGATCAGCTGAAAAAGACCGGCTATAAAAAACCGACGCTTCCGAAGTATCCGGGTTCCGGCGGGTGAGAACTATCGGTCGGAAAGTTCGATGGCGAGCTGCACATCCCAATCGGAAGTGCGCCACACCATCAGCTTTCCGCCAAAACTCACCGCCGCGAGCAGCCTGCCGCTTTCGCTGAAGGCCACCGCCGAAACCGTTTCGTTCAATCCGCTCAGGGTGATCGAGGCTCGCGGGTTTTCGAGCGGCCACAGTTCAACGGTGCCGCTTCGCGTGGCCGCGGCAACCACATGTCCGGTTGGGCTGAACTTCACGTCATCCATGCAGTCTGCGCCGGATTTCAATGCCACGATCTGCTTGCCGTTTTGCAGGCTGAACAGTTGCACGCGGTCGGAGTTTCCGCAGCAGGCGATGCGCAAACCGTCTTTGCTGAACGCAACGCCGAACACATCGCTTCCGAGATTCGTGAAACTGCGCACCAGTTTTCCTGTGACGGTGTTCCAAATGCGGACGGTTTTGTCGGGGCCGCCTGCTGCCGCATGGGGCGTCGAGCGGCTCGCAGCCAAACAGTACGCATCCGATTCCAATCCGATGAGGGTTTTCATGAGTTTGCCGGAAGCGATATCCCAAGTTTTGACTTTGTTGTCATAGCCCGACGAAAGCACCAATTTGGAATCGTTCGAAAACGCAACTCCGGAAACGTAGCTGGTGCCTGCGGGAATGGATTTATAAAGCGAGAGATCATCGGTCTTCCAGATTTTGATGGTTCCGTCGGCGCTGGAACTGGCGAGCCATTTTCCGTTGGCGCTGCACGCGATTCCTGTGATGTGATCCTTGTGGCCGGTAAGCGTTTTGATGCTGCGGCCTTCGGGACACGTCCAGATGCGGACGACGTTGTCCCACCCGCCCGCCGCGATTCTGGTTTCGCCGGGAAGGAACGCAACGCACGTGAGATCGGGCCCGGCCGCTGCGCCCGAAAAACAGAAGACTGATGTCAAAACACTCAACATTGAATCGTTATTCAAGACGAACCCAGGCGCATTTCAGATACAAACTTTCGGGGAATTGCAGCAGCGCGGGGTGATCGGGCGCCTGAAACGACACGTCTTGTAGGAATGCCTTTCGTCCGCGGTCGCTCGCGGCAAGGCGGATCGTTTCAAGCGTTTCAACCAAACTGAGCTGGTAGGAGCAGTTGCAGACAAGAAGCCTGCCGCCAGTGCGCAAAACGGGCGCACTCAGATAGGTGAGTTTCCAGATCGCCCATTTCAAGGAGTTTCTTTCGCCGCGCGATTTGGCGATGGCGGGCGGATCGAGGATGATGCGATCGAAGACCTTGTTGTCTGCAGCCGCCTGTTCCAGCCATTCAAACGCGTTGGCGCACACAAACTCAAGATTCATTCCGTTTTTTTGCGCGTTGCGTGAAGCCGTTTGAATGGCTTGCGCATTGATATCAACACCCACGGTTTCGGCTCCCGCGCGCGCGGCATACAGGGCGAATGCTCCCGAATAACAGAACAGATCGGCCACGCGCTCACCCGGTGTGATTTCGCGCGCAAGTTTTCTGCGGTTTTCTCGATGATCGAAATAGAATCCGGTTTTCAGGCCGCGCAATACGTCAACTTCGAAGACGAGCCCCGACTCGTGCGTTTCGATCCGCTCGGGAAGCGTGCCGAAGAGCGGTCCGACTTGGTTTTCCAACCGTTCTTCTTTTCTGCCGGGCATGTCGCTTTTTTCGAATACGCATTGCGCGCCGGAGACTTGGATCAACGGGTTGAGCCAGACGTTTTTGAGTTTTTCCATTCCAAGCGTGCGGACCTGAACGATGAGAACGCCGCCATACTGGTCGGCAATGAGGCCCGGCACACCGTCGGCTTCTGAAAACAGAAAGCGGCAGCCGTCGGCATCTTTCACAACGGCGGCGCGGAGGTCGCGTGCGGCTTCGAACCTTGCGCGGAAGAAAGCCTCGTCAATCGGCCCCGGCTCGAGGCTGAGGACTCGGAACGGAAACCTCGACGAAGGGTTGAACGTGCCGACCGCCAAGAATTCGCCTTTCGTAGAGCGGAGATGAGCGAGACCCCCCGGCTCGACCGGCCCCTCGACGGCGCACACCTCCTCGCGCTGAACCCACGGATAGCGCGATCGGATCTTTTTTTCCCGCCCCGGGCGGATGACCACCGATCCCATTTCTGCCATTTTCAGGCAGAAACTACCCCGTAGGGGTGCATTCCGGGGCCGAATCATGACAAAATAGTAAAGATTCATGAAACTATTGGAGATTGAACGGCTCGAGGCGAAGGTCGAGGAGAAGCAGATTCTCAAAGGCGTTACCCTTGGGATCGGGCCCGGCGAAGTGCACGCGATCATGGGCCCGAACGGAAGCGGCAAGAGCACGCTGGCGCAGGTTTTGGCCGGAAACGACGCCTATGAGGTTACCGGCGGCTCGGTGCGATATTTGGGGAACGACCTTTTGGAGATGGATCCCGAAGTGAGGGCAGCCGAGGGTCTGTTCATGGCGTTTCAATATCCTGTGGAGATTCCTGGGGTTTCGAATCTGTATTTTTTGAAAGCTGCCGTGAACGCCGCGCGCAAGCATCGGGGCGAACCGGAACTCGACGCGTTTGACTTTTCGGCTTTGGCCAAAGAGAAAGCGCAGGCGTTGGGCCTTGACGCAGCCATGCTGCAGCGATCGGTGAACGAAGGATTCAGCGGCGGCGAGAAGAAGCGGAACGAGATTTTTCAGATGGCTGTTTTGCAGCCCAAGATGTGCATTTTGGATGAAACCGACAGCGGTCTTGATATTGACGCGCTGCGGATTGTGGCGGACGGTGTGAACGGATTGCGGTCTGCTGACCGCGGATTTTTGGTGATTACGCACTATCAGAGGCTTTTGAATTACATCGTTCCTGATTTCGTTCATGTGATGGTGGAAGGAAAGATTGTTCGATCGGGCGGCAAGGAACTCGCTTTGGAACTTGAAGCGCAAGGCTACAGTTGGGTGGAAGCGGCGCAAGGGAGCGCTCGATAGCGATGGCCTCGATCGCAACGGAAAGAAGCAGTGATTTTTATGCCAGCCTGCAGCCGGCGGAGATCGGCAGACTGCGGCCGATGAGCGAATCGGCGTGGAGATCGTTTCTTGAAGCCGGCATTCCTGCACCAAAAAACGAAGAGTATAAATATCTTTCGTTTCGCGAGATGGTTTCGAAGCATTTTGGAGCGCCGACCGCGTTCGACTGCACGGAATCTGATTTGCAGAACTTCGGTTTGGCGGACACCGATGGCCCCCGGCTTGTTTTTGTGAACGGGCGGTGGAATGAGCGTCTTTCGCATTTGGATGCCGAGCCAGGCGTGATTGTGCAGCCGTTTTCTTTGGCGCCGGGGTTTGACTTTGAGGACATCGGAAGTCTCGCGAAAGTTGGCAAGAATCCGTTTGTGGATTTGAACACAGCGCACCTGGACGACGGTGCGTTCGTTTCGGTGAACGGAACGGCGGCTCAACCGATCCATCTGATTTTCGTGTGCGTGGGAGACGGGCATTCGCATCCTCGAGTTTGGATCGAGTTAGCGCCTGGGGCGCGGGCCGCGGTGATCGAATCGCATGCGGGTGCTGGAGCGAGCTTTGTCAACTCCGTTTCCGAAATACATTTGAATCAGGACTCCGCGCTTGAACATATTCGGATTCAAACGCGTTCGGAAACTGTGTTTGACTTTGGATGGACGGAAGTTTGGCAGGAATCTGGGAGCGATTTGCGATCTACCAATACGGCGTTCGGCGGAAGATTGGCTCGAACCGATTTGAACGTGTTTTTGAACGGCGAAAACTGTCACTGTTTGATGAACGGCGCATATTTTGCGGCCGGCGAACAGGTGATTGACAACCACACCCGGCTGGATCACGCCAAGCCCAACTGCAACTCGTTTGAACTATATAAAGGGATTCTTGCCGGCAGGTCAACGGGAGTTTTCAACGGCAAAATTTTTGTGCACCAAGACGCGCAAAAGACCGACGCAAAACAGACCAACCAAGCGCTGCTGCTTTCGAAGCAAGCGACTGTGAACACCAAACCGCAGTTGGAGATTCTTGCGGACGACGTGAAATGCACGCACGGCGCAACCGTGGGCCAGCTGCGCGAGGATGCGATGTTTTACCTTCGCGCGCGGGGCATTCCTGAAAAGCAGGCCAAAGCGATTTTGGTGCAGGCTTTCGTCGGTGAAGTTTTCGAAAATGTGCGGTGCGAATCGGTTCGGGAATCTTTGCAAAACATGTTGATGAACAAATTCGAAAGAAACGCGTCTTCGATCGAGGAGATGTAGATGCCCCACCGTTCGCTCGTTGCGCCGTTTTCTGACACCGAGCTTGAAGCCATTCGTGCAGATTTTCCAGCGCTGGGCCTAAAGGTTCGAGGCCAAAACCTTGCATATCTGGATAATGCCGCCACAACGCAAAAGCCTGCTGCGGTGATCGAGGCGGAAGCGGCGTTTTATCGCACTCAGAACGCCAACGTGCATCGGGGAGTGCATTATCTCAGCCAGATTGCAACCGAACTTTTCGAAGATGCCAGAGAAACCGTTAGGAGGTTTTTGAACGCAAAATCGCGCCGCGAAATCGTGTTTACAAAAGGGTGTACAGAATCCATTAACCTTGTGGCGCATTCGTGGGGAGCGAAGTTTTTGAAGCCGGGCGATGAGATCGTTCTTTCGCAACTCGAACACCATTCGAACATCGTTCCCTGGCAGCTGATTGCCGAGCGCACGGGTGCGGTTTTGAGAGTGTGGGATATTGACGAAAACTGCGATCTGATGCAGGGCGGTCTGGATGAACTTCTTTCCGAAAGAACCAAAATCGTTGCGCTGACGCACATCGCCAACGGCACCGGGACGATCAATCCGATCAAACAGGTGATTGCCCAATGCCATGCTGCGGGCGCGAAAGTTTTGATTGACGGCGCGCAGGCCGCGGCACGGACGCCGCTGGACATGCAGTTAATTGATGCCGATTTTTATGCGCTTTCGGCGCACAAACTGTACGGCCCCACGGGCGTGGGGGTGCTTTATGTGCGCGAATCTGTTTTGGAACAGATGCCGCCTTATCAGGGTGGCGGAGATATGATTCGCACCGTAAGTTTCGACCGAACGACTTACAACGATCTCCCGTATCGGTTCGAGGCGGGAACGCCGAACGTGGCAGGCGTTGTGGCTTTCAGGCAGGCGATTGAGTATGTTCAACGTATCGGATTGGATCGCATTTTTGCGCACGAGAAAGAGTTGACGGATTTCGCAGTTCAATCTTTGAATGCTGAGCCCGATGTCAAAACGATCGGCAACCCAAAAAACAGAGCCGGGATTGTGGCGTTTTTAATCGAATGCGCCCATCCGCACGACGTGGCGACCATTCTCGATTCCATCGGAGTTGCTGTGCGTTCGGGGCACCATTGTAACATGCCGCTGATGAAGCGGCTTGGAATCAACGGCACCACGCGCGCTTCGTTCGGCGTGTATAACACCAAAACTGAGGTTGAACGGCTGATCGAGGGATTGAAAAAAGTCAGGGAGATTTTTCAGTGACGTTCGAAGGCGAACTGAGCGATCTGTATCAACAGGTCATTCTGGATCACAGCAAGCACCCGCGCAACGCGGGGTCTCTCGATTCCGCCAATCGAAGAGCGGTCGGACACAATCCGCTGTGCGGAGATCAGATCGTTTTGATGCTGGAGGTGAAAGATGGCGTGATTGCAGATGTCAAGTTTCAGTCATCGGGATGTGCGATTTCGGTCGCCAGCGCGTCGCTGATGTCCGAAGCGATCAAAGGAAAAACGGTTCAAGAAGCCGAACTGATGTTTAGGAAGTTTCACGAGATGCTGACGGGTGCGTGCGACACGTCGTCGCTGGGCAAACTGTCTGCGCTTTCGGGCACGCGCGAGTTTCCGATGCGAGTGAAATGCGCTACTTTGGCGTGGCATACTTTGGAAGCCGCGCTCAATAACCCCAACCAAACGGTGACAACTGAAAGCGATGCCTAAGCCGATTGAAAACCTGAACACGATATCAAAAAGCCTGCTTGAAAACGCAGTAATCGAATCGCTTCGCAACGTTTATGATCCGGAAATCCCGCTGAACGTTTACGATTTAGGGCTGATTTATGAAGTGGAAGTGCATGACGATGCCACGGTGAGAGTCGTGATGACACTCACTTCTCCGAACTGTCCGGTCGCGCAGACGCTTCCCCAGGAAATTGAGGACGCAGTAAGGAGTACGCCGGGCGTTGCGGATGCCGCAGTGGAACTGACTTGGGACCCGCCGTTTTCGATTGAGAGGATGAGCGACGAAGCAAAACTCGCTCTTGGTTTGTTATGAAATTCAGCGCGCAAGAAGAGTACGGACTTCGCTGCCTCATCGCCATTGGGAGGGCGGGCGAAAACGGAAGCATTACCGTTGCGGAGATTTCGAGGGCCGAGGGCCTCACCATTCCCAACGTCGCAAAACTTGTGAACTCCTTGCGCCGCGATGGGTTTGTGAAATCTACGCGCGGACAGTCGGGCGGCTACGCTTTGGCGGCTCCCGCCGCTGAGATCAAAATCAAAAACGTGCTGACGGCGCTTGGCGGCCGTTTGTACGATGACCAGTTTTGCGACCGGCATTCCGGCTATTTGGAAACGTGCATTCATGATTCCACCTGTTCGGTGCGGTCGCTTTGGAACAAACTTCAGCGCGCGGTGGATGACGTTTTGGAAAACGTAACGCTCGCCGACCTTCTTCCGCCCGAAGCATCGCCGAAATCACGCGATGCGCTCACGCAGATGACCATCATCAAACAGTAGCATGTCGAGCCAACAGTTTCCCGTAACTCCCACCGCCGCCGCGATCGAACAGATCAAACGTTTGATTGCAAAAGACGGCCGCGCCGACGTCGCTTTGCGCATCGGAGTGAAGGGCGGCGGATGCTCGGGGCTGGAATACGTTCTAATGCTCGATGCCGCGCGCAAACCGCACGACCTTCATGCGGAATTCGATGGAATAACGCTCGTGTGCGACGTAAAATCGGCGATTTATCTGCACGGGAGTTCGCTGGATTATACGGGAAACCTCATCGGCGGCGGATTTAGATTCGATAACCCAAACGCAAAACGAAGCTGCGGCTGCGGGACGAGTTTCACACCAAAAGGAAAGAAAGAGAATGAAGCCAACCACCGTTGATGCCTATTTGAATTCTCTGCCAAAAGACCGTTTGGAGCAGATCCAAAAAGTGCGGGCGGTGATTTTGAAAAACCTCGACCCAAAGTTCGAGGAAGGGATTCAATACAACTGCATCGGCTACTACATTCCGCACAAAGTTTATCCGAATGGGTATCACTGCGATCCGAAGCAGCCCCTGCCGTTTGCAGCGTTGGCTTCGAACAAATCAGGCATGTCCTTGCATCTGATGTGCGTTTATATGAATCCGCCGCTGGCCGAATCCCTTCAAGCCGCCGCCAAAAAGATGGGCAAAAAACTCGATATGGGAAAGGCTTGCATTCGGTTCAAAAACGCCGACGACCTGCCCCTCGCCGAAATCGGAAAGTTGATCAAACGGGTAACCGTGGATGAGTACGTAAACATCTACGAACGCGCGCTCACTTCGAGAAAAGGTTCAACCAAAAAGAGCGAGCGGACTTCGAAATCGAAATCCGCTCGGTAACGTTTGGCAAGAGGCGTTTGGCTACGCCGCTTTCTTCAAGCCTGTTTTGGTCGTTCCCCAGTTATAGGAGCTGGTTTTGCTCCAGCCGCTGGTTTTGCCCGATCCGTACCAGCACGCGCGGTACGAAACTTTCTTCGTGCCGTTGAAACCGTGCGCAAACGTCGTTTTGGCGCCTTTGCCAACCGTTTTCCAAGTTCCGCCGGTCGTTTTGTATTGAACGGTGCATCCTGTGGCCCACGTGGGCTTGCCGGTGGTTCCGGGCTTCACATAAAGATAAAGTTTGCCGTTCTTCCATTCGGTGAGCAGGGTCGGCGTAGTGCCGGTGCCGTTCGATTTCTTTCTGCTTGTGCTTTTGGTTTTCGTGGTGCTTTTGGTTGATTTGGGCGCTGTAACGCCGAACCATCGCTGCCAGTTGCCGTCGAATTTTGAGCTGTTTTGAATGGTGTTCCAAAAGCCGGCGACGAACGTTTTGAAGTTTGCGAATTCGGTGGTGTGGTATTTGGTGTACCAGGCATAAAACTGGTTGAATCCGTTCCAAAAGTTATAAGAGTTCTGCCAACTCTTGAAAAACTTGTTGACGGCTGCCACGTCGCGCGACGTGAACCCGTATTTTTTGTAGTTCGACGCGAAGGTTTGCTGAAAGTTGCTGAACCACGCGTGGAATTCCTTTTCGGTCTTCGGAAAACTGTATTTGGCCAAAATCTGCCTCCGTTCTTTTTTGAATTGTGGGGGCCGGCCCAAAAAGCCTGCCCTCTGCCTAAGATTTTCGGCGAGGCTGCCATGCGGCTTTAGGCTTTCGGGCTGCCTGCCGCGCGGGGCGGACGCAGCCGGTAAAATGTGCCGTGATCCGAGTGGTCGCTTATGTGAGGCCGCACAGGCTCGAGGAGGTCAAATCGGCGCTCGCGGAGCGTGGGGTTACCGGGATTACGGTTTCCGAGGTTAGGGGCTGTGGATCTTCAGCCGAACCGAGCGACTGGATGCTGGGAAAAGAGTATGTCATCCCGCTTCCCGCAAGGCTGAAACTGGAAACCGTGGTTCGCGACGACATGGCCGAGGCCGTCGTCGAGGCGATCGCAGGCAGTGCAAGGTCGGGCCGGCCGGGAGACGGCAAAATTGTGCTGCAACGGGAACTCGACTGCATTCGGATTCGAACTGGAGAGAGAGGAGAGACCGCGGTCTGATCGAACCGCGCCAACGGCGCCAAACGTCAGACGCAGGAGCGAAAATGAAATTGAAAAACGCATCGTTTGCACTCTGCCTTTTGGCAGCCGTTTCGACGCCGGCTTTTGCCCGCGACATCGTCATTAACAGTTCTCTGAAGAACGGCGACCGCCTTAGCGGCGTGTTGGAGATTTCGGTTACGGTTGATGCTCCCGTGAGCATTAATCAGGTGGAGTTTTATGTGGGAGATCAGCTGCGCGAAACCGATCGCAGCACGCCCTATACAATGAAACTCGACACGATCGCCGAAAAAGAGGGCCCGCTGACGCTCGTCATCGCGGCTTACGCCTCAGATGGAAGCAGCAAAAAGGTCACGCTGAATTTGACCGTTGACAACCAGTTGAAGAAGGGCTCGGCATATCACTTGGCCAACGCCAACACGTTTTTGAACAATTCGAAGTTTTACGACGCGATCAATGCCGCTCGGATCGCCTTAAAGGCCGATGAAGATTCAGTACCGGCTCGCATTACGCTCGCACGGGCATATCTTGGCGCAGGGATTTTGGATGAAGCACAAAAATGGTCGGAAGATGCGATGGTGATGGATGAGAATCCGGACACATGCGACCTGGTCGCCGCCGTGCACATGGAAAGGGCGTTCAAATTTGTGCCTTCGAGCACCGATAAGAACCAGCTCCTCAAACAGACGTTCGACGATTTTTCCGCAGCGATTGCCAACAAGCATAAGGCGATGCAGCTGCGCATCAAGGCGATGGGCGCCGAAACGGATGCGAATCGGATTAAACTCGCCGACCTTTACATCGCCAACAACGAGTTTTCCACGGCGATTAGGATTTTGAAAAAGGCTTACAACGAGTTTGAGCCTGATGCGGCGGTGGCTGACCGGCTGATGTTCGCCTGCATGCGATCGGGCCGAATGATGGAAGCGACCGCCATCAGCGAAAACGTTCAAAAGCGGTCGGCGCGCGATGCGGTTATGTGGGCGCTCACCTCGGCTGGATACGCGTACTACCGCAACTACGACAAGGCCGCCGACGCGCTGAAGCAGGCGATCCTTTCGGATTCCGAATCGCCTTCGGTGATGACCGCCGCGGCGTTTACGGCGGTGCGAAAGAACGATTCAAAAGCGATTGCGAGCCAGATCACGCAGCTGCTGTCGAAAAACATCACCGATCCCGAGGTGTATTACTACCTTTCGCTGCTGCAGTTCTGGACGGGCGATTTCATCAGTTCGCGCGAGAACTTTCGCAAGGCTGTGATTCAAAACCCGCTGTTTACCGACGCTTATCTTCAACGCGGTTACGACGCTCTGAACCAGGCGCTGACACCCGCATTCGCTTCCGACAAAGAGTATCTGTTGCAGATGGCTTACGATTACATGGAACTCGCGCGATTGGCCAAACCGGATTCCGCCGAAGCGCTGAACGGCCTCGCTTTGGTTTTGCTTAATCAAGACAAAGACAAAGAAGGTTTGGATATGGCCGAAGCAGCCGCAAAGGCTGGCCCCGAATATCCGTGGGCTTATTTCACACTCGCCGCAGCGCGCAACAAAAACAAAGACGCAAGCGGCGCAGTGAAAATGGTGGATGTTGCCGGAAAGTTGGACGAAAAAATGTTGAGCGGACGCGGCATTCCCACCGTTTACGAAGCGTGGGTTTACACGTTGCGGCAAGGGCGGCTTCCGGTGGTCATCGCGCCTCGGGGCTAAAGCACGGCGTCGAAATAACAACCTGCGGCCGCGCGGTATATTCTCTCGGGGAATCGGGAGAATGGAGCCAATTCGGGTGTTCATCGGCACCGAGCCAAAACAGTACATAGCGCAAACCGTTTTGGCAGATTCCATTCGCCGGAGCACCTCGTCGCCGGTTGAAATCCGTTTCTGTTTTCAACAGCAAAAGCGGGTTGGCGGAACCAACTTCGGCTTCGTAAGGTTCATGGTTCCTTCGTATTGCAACTTCCAGGGCAAAGCGATCTATTTGGATGCCGATCAACTGGTTTTGCAAGACATCCGCGGCCTTTGGGACTCTCTGCCCGATGACAAAGACCTCGCCTTCGTGCAAGGCGGCGAAGGAATGTTTGGCAATCGGCCCGTAAAACAGGCAAACCACACCAGCGTGATGGTGATGAATTGCGAGCGGCTGAAGGCATGGGACCCGCACACGATTTTCAATAACGTGGTTTCTGACAAATCCCCGCTGCAAGATGGACAGATTCATTACGGCGATTTTATGTACCTGAAATGGTTCGATTTGAACGGTTTGGAGCCGCTCGATCCACGCTGGAACCACATGAACATTCTGCGCGAGGACACCAAACTCATCCACTTTACTCACGTCGCCTCGCAGCCTTGGCGCAATCCCCGGCATCCTCTCACCGAAATTTGGCAGCGGCATCTGCTGATCGCGATGCAGCGCGGCGCTCTCAAAAGGTCTGAACTGTTATGGGCGGTACTCAAGCGGCATCTGCATCCGCACTTCCTGCGCTTGCGGGCTAAGCCTTCACCGCAAGTTTTCGCAAGTGACCAATGAGAATCGCAACGTCGGTCGGGCGGATTCCAGGAATCCGGCTGGCGCGTGCCACCGTTTCGGGCCGAATACGAGAGAATTTTTCGAGTGATTCGAAGCTGATCCCTTTTATGCAAGCGTAATCGAAATCGCGCGGGATTTGTAACGATTCCAAGCGGCGCTGGCGCGCGATTTCGTGATCCTGCCGTTTGAAAAACCCGTCATATTTGGCCAGAACTTCGGCCTGCGCTTCCGCTTCGCGTTCAATGCTCGCATCGCGCGCACATCGAGCGGGCGCAAACCCCGCTTTTTCGGCAATCTCTACCACCTGACAAAACCGCGTGTTCGGCCTTCGCAAAACGTCAAATCCGGTCGTCTTTGTTTTCACTCCCGCCATATTAACGCTTTCAAAAATCGGATTGTGATTCACGCCGAACTGAATTGAATTCAACCAGAAAAGTTTGGATTCCAAAGCGTTTTTCTTTTCGCAAAACCGGTGCCATCGTTCGTCACTAACAAGACCAACCTCGCGGCCGAGAGGAGTCAAGCGCATGTCTGCGTTGTCATGACGCAGATGCAAACGGTATTCGCTTCTTGCGGTCAGCATCCGATAAGGGTCGTCCACGCCTTTGGTCACCAAATCGTCAATCATCACACCGATGAAACTGTTGTGGCGCGTCAGCACAAACTCAGGTTCGCCTTTCGCCATGCGCGCGGCATTGATTCCCGCGACGATCCCTTGCGCTGCGGCCTCTTCATATCCGCTGGTGCCGTTCACCTGCCCTGCCAAAAACAACCCGCCGCAAAGTTTGCTTTCCAAAGTCACGCGCAGCTGCGTCGGATCTGCCATGTCATATTCCACCGCATAACCGGCTCGAAGCATCTGCACGTTCTCCAAGCCAGGCATCGTTTTCAGAAACTCCAACTGAACTTCGGCAGGCAGACTGGTGCTGGTTCCTTGCACATAAACCGAATCTCCGGTCCACTCTTCGATCTCCAAAAAAACAGGGTGCGAACGCTTGGCAGGAAACCGTACGATTTTATCTTCGATGCTGGGGCAGTATCGCGGCCCCACGCCTTCAATCTTTTTGCCATAAACCGCGCTCAAATGAATGTTGTCGGCAATCAGTTTGTGCGTTCGATCGTTGGTGCGCGTCTCGAAACAGTCGTACATTTTATGCCGCGGCATCACCCTTTCGTGCATAAATGAAAACGGGCCGCAGTCCGGTTCAAACGGCTGAACTCCCACCCGGTCGAGGTCAACGGTTTTCAAACTCACGCGCGGCGTGGTGCCTGTTTTAAACCTTTTGATGCGCACCCCAATCTCCGATAAGAATCCGCTGAGTCCGCTTACGGCCTTATCGCCGTGGCGGGCAGCCGTGCGCTTGTTCATCCCTTCGTGACACGTGCCGTTCAAAAATGTGCCGGTTGTCATCACCACCGCAGAGCAAGCAATCTGTTCGCCGTTTGCAAGCCTGACTCCCGTCACGCGTCCTCCTTCCTGCAAAACCGTTTCAACTTCGGCTTCGATCAATTCTAAACTTCCCTGCGAGCGCAAGACGTTCTGCATGAACGATGGATAAAGCGATTTGCATGCGTGCGCGCGAAGCGTTTGCACCGCCGGGCCTTTGCTGTTGCCCACGATGCGGATATGCGTCAGCGTGTGATCGGTGGTTACGGCCATCTGTCCGCCGAGCGCATCAACTTCGCGTGCGAGGTTGCCTTTCGCGGGCCCTCCGATGCTGCAGTTGCACGGCATGTGCCCGCTCCGATCAATGCGCAAAGTTACGCACGCCGTAGAAACACCCATGCGCGCGCAGGCCAGCGCGGCTTCGATTCCCGCGTGGCCCGATCCGATCACAATCACATCGAAACTGCGCACCAACTGCAATTGTACCAACTTGGTAAACTTTCCCATCGCATGGACTATCGCCGCAACTATATCAAACATCTGCTCGAATCGCAGCCGAAACAGTCGGTTTCTGCATACGGTTGGGTGAAAACCCGCCGCGACAGCAAAGGTGTGCACTTTGTGCAGATCAACGATGGCAGCTGCTTCGCCGATCTTCAAGTTGTCATTCCCGATGGAGCGATTGCCGAAGACCTGATCAAGCGGATCACCGTGGGTGCATGCGTGCGGTTCGAAGGCGACCTGGTCGAATCGCCCGCAAGCGGCCAGCGGGTCGAACTCACGGCAAAACATGTCGAAATCTTCGGGGATGCCGACCCTGTGTCTTATCCGCTTCAAAAAAAGGGTGCATCGTTCGAGTTCCTTCGAGAAATCTCTCACCTGCGCGTCCGCGGCAACACGTTCGGCGCCGTCTTCCGCATAAGAAACGAACTTTCTTGGGCCACGCACAAGTTCTTTCACGATCGCGGGTTTCTTTATGTGCACACGCCGATTATTTCGGCAAGCGATTGCGAAGGCGCCGGCGCGATGTTCACCGTTACAACGCTCGATCTTGAAAACCCGCCCCGCAAAAACGAAAAGGTGGACTTTGCACAAGACTTTTTTGCGCGCCAAGCCTATCTCACCGTGTCGGGACAGTTGAATGTGGAATGTTTTGCGCAGGCGTTCACAAACTGTTACACATTCGGCCCCACGTTCCGCGCCGAAAACTCATCCACGGCAAGGCACCTTGCCGAGTTTTGGATGATCGAACCCGAACAGGCGTTCTGCGACCTCGAAGGCAACATAAACCTTGCCGAAGAGTATCTGAAATACCTGATCGAACACGTGCTGCAAAACTGCGCGCAAGACCTCGCGTTTTTCAATCAGCGCATCGAGCCGACCGTGATCGAAACGCTTGAACACGTAAGAGAGTCCGCATTTGAAAGAATCACCTATACCGAAGCCATCAAACTGCTTGAACAAAGCGGAGAAACGTTTGAATATCCAGTCTCATGGGGCTGCGATCTGCAAAGCGAACACGAGCGGTATCTTACCGAAAAGAAAATCGGCAAACCGGTGATCGTAACCGATTATCCCAAACAGATCAAAGCGTTTTATATGCGCATGAACGATGATGAAAAGACCGTCCGCGCAATGGATGTGCTCGTGCCGCGCATCGGCGAAATCATCGGCGGATCGCAGCGCGAAGAGCGCCACGACGTTCTGCTCCATCGCATTCGAGAAGCCGGTCTGCCCGAGGAACCGTACTGGTGGTACCTCGATCTTCGAAAGTACGGAAGCGCGCCGCACTCCGGCTTCGGCCTGGGCCTTGAGCGCATGCTTATGTACGTTACGGGCATGAAAAACATTCGCGATGTGATTCCTTTTTATCGCGTTCCCGGCAGCGCTGAGTTTTGATTGAAGATGACGATTTTAGTGCTGAGCGAACCCCCAACTCCCGTGCAAATGCGTGAACTTCTCGAATGGCAAAAGGGAGGCTTCGTGAAGCTTGCCGTAGACATTGCAGCAGGCGTGCTTGCAGCGGGCGGCGAGTGGCCCGCAGACTCCGAAAAAGCACTCCTAAACCACGGCAGTGAACAAAGCGACATTTGGGGGGCAGACTGGGTACCCTCCACCCGCACGGTCCGATTCGAGTCGCTGATCAATTTCGCAGTTGAACAGAACCAAAGTCGAAACGATCGTCCGAAAAGTTTTCGATCATGATCATCTTGTCTGAAACATTGAAACACGAAGACCGTTTTAGGGCATTTCCGTTTGAAATGAAAATCGGACATATCGCCTCTAACATGGGCAAGATCGCATCCGGGGCGAAAGAACTTCCCAAAGACCACCTCGATCTGCTTGCATCGCAGGCCAGGCAGTACCTCGAATGGTCGCTCCGAGGACTCACTGGAGCAAACCTTTCGCTGCTTTATGCGCTCGACGGATTTTTGGAAGCCTGCATCGCTAAAATTCGATCACAGGGATCGCTCGACGACAGCGAAGTTCGTCAAGCGTACAAATGGCGCCAAGCCCTCTAGGCGTTGGTTCTCGAATCCAAGAACCTCAACGCAAATAAAGAACGCAGCACGTCCGAAACGACAGAATCAGACGGACAACAAGGCGCACCCTAAATCTCCGTTCGCAAAAACTGCCAAAACACCGGCGCTTCAAACGTTGCGCTCGAACGCGTCAGTGAAACTTAATCGCACGTCATAAACGCCAATTCCTTCTGATCGCTTGCCCTAAACACCCACACGGCAATGTGACCAAATGTCAGGTCGTTCTCGGGGTACTCCCAAGTGCAGGTGATCGCCCACGATCGGCATAATTCCGTTCGCCCATATACTGCGGCAATCGGCAGCACCGCGACATGAGGCGTACTCACTTTCAATATTCGCTTCAAGCAGATTTCCAGCGACTTGGCATCCATCCCCTGGCGGCTCGCAAGTTCCAATAGCCGATACGAATACGCATCAAAGTTTCTTTTCCAATCCGCTGTCGGCACCGCGCAGTAATCCCCGACATCGCGAACAGATTCTGCTTGTTGCAAAAGCCCCTCAGCCGTCGTCAATCTCAAGTACGCAGAACTCCAAGTAACAACCGACTTATCCAACAGTTTTGCGGCGGCACCCCCGACGGGCTTCGGTTCCGGCGAATTCAGCGCCTCGGCGCGGCTGCCCGAGAACAGAAAGAACGGAAAAAAATCGAGCGGCCAAACCCAGACGACGGCACTTCCTGCAGCGATCAGAACCAACAGCGCCTTTCGTTTCACACGCATTCCCACTTCCTGCTCGCGCTCGAACGCGTCACCGCGTCCAACACCCGTTGATTGCGCAGCCCGTCCTCGAAATCCGGCGTCGGGTTCTCGCCTTTCGCCATCCGTTCAAACCCCGATACCACCAGATGCGTGAACGTATGCTCATAGCCGATGATATGCCCCGCCGGCCACCAGCTGCCCGTGAACGGGTGCACCCCGTCGGTAACCTGAATGGTGCGAAAGCCGCGGTGCGCCTCGGCATCGTCGTTGCTGTAAAACTCCAGCTCGTTCATCCGTTCTAAATTGAAGACGATCGAACCGCGCGAGCCGTTGATTTCAAATCTGTTGTGGTTTTTTCTCCCCAGCGCAAACCGGGTCGCTTCGAACGTCCCTAAGGCGCCGTTCTCAAACTTCGCCAAAAACATCGCCGCGTCGTCCACCGTAACTTCGCCCATTTCCGTCGAAGCCGTTCCGCCCAACCGATCGTCGGTTGCAGCCAGCTTCGGTCTCTGCTTCACAAAAGTTTCCAAATGCCCGCTCACTTCGGCGATTTCACCCACCAAATACCTTCCCAAGTCAATGATGTGCGAATTGATGTCGCCATGCGCACCCGAACCCGCCGAATGTTTATCCAATCGCCAAACCAACGGAAACGAAGGATCGGCGATCCAATCCTGCAAATACACCGCGCGAAAATGATAGATCTTTCCAAGCAGCCCGTCTTGAATCATGTTGAAAGCCAGCGCAACCGCGGGACAGTAGCGGTAGTTATGAAACACCGCATGAAACACTCCAGCCTTTTCCACCGCCTGGCGCATCGAACGCGCTTCTTCCAAACTGTTTGCCAAAGGCTTTTCACACCAAACGGTTTTGCCCGCGTTCGCCGCCGCGATCGCAATCGGAGCGTGCAGATCGCCCGGAGTCGAAACGTCAATCAGATCAATATCCTGCCGCTCGATGACGCGCCGCCAATCCGTCTCGCACTCCTGCCAGCCAAACTTGTCAGCTGCGGCTTTCAACGCCCGTTCGTCCCGCCCGCAGATCACCGCAAGTTCCGGCTCCCACTCCATATCGAAGAACCGGGGCGCCTGCCGATAGGCGTTCGAATGCGCCTTGCCCATGAATTTATAACCGATCAGCCCGATCCTTACTCTGCGCTTTGCCATGAGCCAATTCTATCCGCTCGCCGCGCTTCCCGCCCGCCGCTGCAATATCCACCGCGAATGCCGGTGCGATTAACCGTTCGTTATCGTCTCTTGGTTAGCCTCAACTTCGGCAAGGAAGGCACACAGCGAAAAAACGATGTATTCGGATCATCTCTTTCAGGCCAGAGCAAACATAAAAGTGATCGGCGTCGGCGGAGCCGGCTGCAACGCGATCAATCGGATGATTTTAGAGCGGGTGAGCGGGGTTTCGTTCATTGCGATGAACACCGACGCGCAGGTGCTCGCCACTTCGCGCGCCTCGACCAGACTTCAACTCGGTGAATCTCTCACCCACGGCTTGGGATCGGGCGGCGACCCGGAAATCGGTGCGCAGTCGGCAAAAGAGAGCGCAAAAGAGATCGAAAAACTGGTTTTGGGCGCAGATATGGTGTTCGTCGCGGCAGGAATGGGAGGAGGCACCGGAACCGGAGCAGCCCCGGTGGTGGCAGAAATCGCCAAGTCCAAAGGGATTCTCACGGTGGGAGTCGTAACCAAGCCGTTCCGTTTCGAGGGCCCGAAGCGCCGACAAAACGCCGAGATCGGAGCCGAAAAACTGAAGGAGACCGTTGACACCCTGATCTCGGTTCCCAACGACCGCCTGCTCGAAGTTACCGAAAAGCGCGCGACTTTAGACGAAGCGTTCTCCTCGGCAGACGACGTGCTGCGTCAGGGCGTGCAAGGCATCAGCGAAATCATTCTGGTTCCAGGAATCATCAATGTGGATTTCGCCGACGTGCGCAGCATCATGAAAAACGCCGGAGCCGCGCTGATGGGCCTGGGAAGAGCAAAAGGCGAAGGCAGAGCCAAACGCGCCGCCGAAGCCGCCGCGGCTTCCAAACTGCTCGAAACAAGCATCGAAGGCGCCACGCGACTGCTGGTGAATATCTCCTCGGGAAGCGGTTTCACCTTGACCGAAGCCAACGAAGTAATGGAATACCTGGTGCAGTTCACCGAGCCCGACGAGGCCGAGATCATCATGGGGCACGTGGTAAGAGAAGAGATGGGCGACGAGGTTCGCGTAACGATTCTGGCCGCTGGAATGGGAACCAGGAAGGCTGTGCCCACAGTTCGAAAAGCCGAGCCGCAGTTCGTCGAAGAGCCCGAGCTGAACATTCCCGAGTTTTTCGACGGTTTCGAACGGGTGGAGCAGGAAGACATGGCCGCGGCCTCCGCAACCAACCTGGATATCCCCGCCTTTTTGCGAAGACAGCGCCAAAACGGATAGGGCTTTTTCCCCTGGCCTTCGGGACCATCTATCCATAAAGAATAATAGAGCACAACCGGCAAGCCGACTTCGCGGTAAAAACCGGTTTAGGGAGCGCACTTTTGTTCGAGTGGTACTACGTGGGTCAGTTCGGACAACTCGGGCCGCTTAGCGGTGAGCAGATGGCCGAGTTGATAGAATCAGGCGTCATTTCGCGTGAGACCTACGTGTGGAAACGCGGAATGGCCGACTGGACGCTCGCCTCTTCGGTGCCCGAATTCAGCCAAAGTTTGACTCCTTCCACGCCGCCGCCGCTCCCTTCGGCGGGCGTTCCTTCTTATCCCGCTGGCGGCCGGGCCGACAAAACTCCGCCGCCGGTGCGGGGTGCAACCCAATACAGTTCTTCCAGCCGAGTTTTGGCGGGGCTGCTTCAACTGATTCCTGGAGTCGGCAGAATGTATTTGGGGTACGCCGCGATCGGGGTGTTGCAGCTTGTGCTGGCGATTTTCACGTGCGGCATCATGACAATTTGGTCTTGGGTAGACGGGATTCTGATTCTTGCCGGAGCCGTACAGTACGACGGATACGGCAGGGCGTTAGCCGATTGACGCCGAGCGGCGAAACCCTGCCGCCTTTCGGGCGTCCGAACGTTGCGGAGGCATCTGATGAAAGAGGTTTTTCTGATCGGAGCGCTATTGGCTCAAACGGTACACACGCCGCTCTCGCCCCCAAAGTTTTCTTTGGGCAAACCGGTGCAAGAGGGATGCATCGCGCTGGTTCCTGTCATTAGCGAAAAGCCGATTTCGCGCGAGAAATACATCACGCTTTCGGAAGCGATCCGCCAAAAGTTGGTTGAAATTATCGAAGTGCCCGGAATGGAGCAGGTGAATTCGCTCGAAGTCCGCAACCGCGCCGAACTGCCCTTGCTGCTGTTTGCCGGCGAACTTTTGTTGGGAGGCAAACAAGATCGCATTGTGGGGAAAGACACCATCGTTCCGCCGCGATCCAGTTTGCAAGTGCCAGTTTTTTGCGTGGAGCACGGCAGGTGGCGGGGAGAAAAGCTTTCATTCGGCGATTCCGGAATGTTGGTGAACGACGAAGTCCGCCAAGCAGCCGCGCAATCCAAAAATCAGCAGGAAGTTTGGAACAAAGTGGCCGAAACCAACGCTAAGGCGGGCAAGACCGCCGATACCGGAACGATTCAAGCCACACTGAGCGACCCCGAAGTGCAAAAGCGAATCAGCGCAGTTGCATCCAAACTGTTTGCGGGGGTTGTGGGCGATGACAACGTGATCGGAGTCATCTGCACGCTGAACGGCAGCGTGAATTCGGCTGACCTGTTTTCGAACCACGATCTTTTTGCAGCGAGCGGGCTGAAGGTGATCAAAAGTTATGCCGCGGATGCGGAACTGCTGTCAGTCAAGAAAAACGTTCCGCCGGATTTGAAGGCGTGCGAGGCGTTCTTGCAGAAGATCGTTTCAGCCTCGCGCGTTGCGCGCGAGGGGGTTTATTATCTTTCGGGCGGGGTGCGCGGCTTCGAAGCCGGCTCGGGCGGATTCGGAGGCGGATTCGGAGGCGGCGGGTTCGGGCACGGGAACTATAAGCCCGGCTCCGGCGGGGGATAACGTTGAGCCTCTGGCCTTAGGCCAGATTCGCATCACAACCCATTTCTGCAGGCAAACAACCCCCAAGCCAGCCAAATTACAAGGTACCTAAAGCAGGGGGTTGCAGAAGGGCTGCCGAACTGACAGAGCGTGAAAGAGAGCACGCCAGACGACCCGAAGGCCGACTTCCACGACATCGGCAAGATCGTTGATTGGACAGCGGTTGGGTTGCGAGAGACATCTGAGCCAGACCCGCACGAGTTCGAGAAATGCCTCAAACATCCCGATCAGTGGGACCTGCGCCTGGATAGCAACGCGTGCTGGCGATGCATTTCCAGAAAGAACACCGAGCTCCTGGAAAAACATTACAAGGACTCCAACGCTTGGCTCTTCGTGAGTTTCGCAGACCACCTGGCGGCAGGCTTCGGCAGAACGGTGCCCGAACACCAAGTTAATGCGGATCCAGAGTATCACTACTACTGCCTGTGGACAAACAAATGTCGCAGAACTACCTTCATCACCACAAAAAGTGACCTCAAAGATCTCATTCAGTTTCTCAACAAGGATCCTAGTTGGGACGAAACCAAAGAAAAGTACAAATCACACCTGTTATCTCGACCGGAGATACGCCGCGGCGGAATGAATGTTACAACTTTGCTGGCGCATTCTGAAGTTGCTGGCAAGCTGGCGCGCGTGATCGCCAAAATGGACTGGTCCGCTGTCAAGGCCGGAGCAGAATGGCGCGATATCAACCCACTTGCAGGCGGGATGAGGCTTTGGGCTGCGCGGATCGAGGCGGCATTCAAACAGCGGCCTTATCGAGCCCGCGATCTTGGCGTGTTCGCGGCTGTTGCGCAACGCATCGAGGAAACCCGCAAAGAGTTTCCTGATCATGTGCTGGCTGTTGTGGAAAACCAGATGATTGTTGTGTACGAGAACGAAAAACTCATCGAAATGTTTCGCGAAAAGTTGCGTCCGTTTGTCATGGAGGGTAATTGGCAACTGGGATCACTTCAAAGCAATCAGTCTCCGCTTGAAACACTCGCACAATCCGACCGAAGATTGTGCGAATCAGAGCCTGCTGAGAGGATTGACTTGCCGATCTGCGAAAACTGCCAGGCGGCACACGCAGACAAAGTGTGGCCGCAGCGCCGCATGCCGGAAGAACCGCAAGAAGATCTTTGTGAAGATTGTTACGAGATTCGCGAGCAAGCACTCTCGCTCACCAAACTGCAGAACTGGCAGACGGGATCGGTCGTCTGGGTGCGGACGCACTTAGATTTGAATCAACTACACTCGTCCCTCACGTATCTCCATAAGGAATACCTTGAAAGCAAACTAAAGACGCCGAATGAAGGACTCGGTAACAACCTGTATGTGCCGATTCCAACAGTCGTTGATTTTTTGACGGACTATTCCTGCTTCTTAGACTCGGTTAACAAAATGCTCATAGACCTCTTGACAGTCGACTGCGTTCAACAAGTTGCGGCCACGAACAACGCGCCATGGTTGTGGTGCTGCCATTTGCATGATGACCGAACGAAAGTGAATTTCATCCTGCGACGAATCTGCAATGAAATGAAGAACAGCTTTCCAAAACTGATCGGCGACATTGAGTGTCCGATCCGATTTGGACTTTCCGTGTCCAACGCGAAGCATCCGTTTTTTGACCATTGGCGGTATTTGGAAAACCCTTCCGATGAACTCATTATTAACCTCGTGGCAAGCGGTACGGCTTCCTTGAAGATCAAAGACGCCGAGAAAGTACTCAACGCCATCAGCAGCATGAAGGCTCACGCCGTCCATCTGCTTGCATCCGTTGCAAATCGTTCTGAATCGCTGGCTAAACTGGTGATGAAAAACAAGGATACTTGCGACACAGAACTCGGAACTTTGCTAAATGAAGGACAACTTTCGTTTGAAACCGCAAAAGTTTTGGTCAATCTCTCTGACAAAAGGAGCAAAGATGGATAAATACCAACAGGAAAACGGTATTCGGTATGCGCGGTACTCACTCGAAGTTGATCTGCTCTGCTTGGGGGAGCGTATGCGTGCATCCACATTTCGACCTTGCCTGAAAGTGTTCACCACAACGAGCCTGGTTGGAGCATTGAACGCCAGATTTCCCGCTCACTACCGTCCATTCGTAGCGTCGGCTCGATTTATCAGCTTCCGTGCCGAATCACTAGTCTATTCGCCGCGAGATCGGGTGCACAACGTGAGCAAAGTGCCTTTGCAGATCGAATACCTGGCTGATGTTAAAGCCGAAATGCACTTGCAGCTGAACGATTTCACGTGCAAAGAAATGCCCGAGGAATTCGAACTGCAGCTTGGCGGGATGAAATCGAGCGGTTTTGGGCGCTGCCGGGTGACTTTGGAAGAAACCAGCATTGATCCTGGCAATCCCGAGGTAGGTGATTTGGCCGTTCGGTGTTTGCATGACCAGAAGGCACTTGAACAATGGGGGATTAGAAATGTCATCCATCCACGATACGGTTACCTGTTCGTTCCTGATCATGGGAAGCATGGGCATTATGAACGCGCGCTGCTCGAAGGAAGCGAAGTTGCGGCGCATCACTTTCTTTTGAGTCAAGATGCAGAGAGCCCAAAAAAGACCGACGATGTTGCGCCGATCTTGAAAGCGGTTGTGGGGGCCATCAGTGGAAGACGGTGCCCTGGTTCGAGTTTTCGCAACAATACCGCCCAGGTGTTCGAGCAATACGGTTTTGAAGTGACGCGGCTGTATCTGCTCACCAAGCAGAATCAAACCAGAACGCGAAATGGCGCGCAGGTTTTGCTCAATGTGCTGGATGCGTTGAAACAGTTCAAACAGCAACTTTCGGCGGAGCGCTCGATAGGCGCCGCCATCATCAAATGCCTGCCCGCTCTGGGCGAAGGAGAAACGGATGTTCGATGAGTGCATAAGAGAGATCCAAGCGGATCTTCGATCGAACTTTCGCGAAGCAAGGTTTTCGGCCAAGTTCCTGAATGAACTTGGCGATGCGTTTGTGCTCTTCGGGCCCGAGGAAACGCTAAGAAGGCTGGATGCATCAAGAGCCAGAGGGCGCAAAGATAAAGAGTTTGGGAAGACGATCATCAAGGCGTTACAGGCGTCGCCGGAGATCGAACGCTCTCCCGAAATTGGAAGACTGATTATCAAATCGTTCGATGCATGGAGGATTCAAAGATGAAAACATATCGCATAACCTTGACCGCAGTAAGCCCGATCCGTATCGGCGGAATGGACGAACCGCTTGGAGGAGTTGACAATCCGATCGCCATGGTGGGCGACAGAATGTGCATTCCCGGCCCGAGCCTAAAAGGAGCGTACCGATACCAACTGGAACGGTATCTGTTCGAACAATGTCGCAATGAAGACAGTGAAGACGGTTGGGAAAATCTTTGTCCCTGCCTGGCATCTCCTAATCCTTCCGATGCAGAAAAAGGTTCGGCGCCCAGATATCGTAAGGAGGCCTGCAAAATTGATGGCAATTCAATCTGTCCAGTATGTTACATTTTGGGCGCCCAAGGGTTAGTTGGTTTTGTTTCTGTACCTTTTCTTTTTGCCGAAAAGCAAAGCCGCCCGCAAACCTTGTATTCCGCGCGGATTGATCGTGCAACGGCGACCGTGGCGAAAGGCGCCAACCGATCCTATCAATTCGCTGCTCCCGGCACACAGTTTACGGGAAACGTTACCGTTGATTTGGAAACGCCCAGCGGGTGGACGTTCGGTAAGCCAAGGCGGGTAAAAGAAGGGCAGGTGGACTTGTGGCTCACCTGCGAACCTTTCAAAGATAAGTCCCAAGAACAGATCCTTGAAGAGTTGGTGGTAAAGCGGCTGCAGAGCATCAAGATGATCGGTGGATATAAGTCGAAAGGCTTTGGCGAAGTAAAAGTCGAAATCACAGAACAATGATTGAACCTCGTCGGATTAACGTTACTGTTTCCGCAGTCGGACCATTGCCCAACAACATCATTCAAAGAGTCAACGGGCGTGATTGCATCCCGGGCTCGACGCTGAAGGGCGCGCTGCGATCGTCGGTCGAACTGTACTTAGCCGAACTGCAAAAGAAACGCGGCCTATCGTGGCTGCGGCGCGCTTGCATTCCGGCAGACGCGAACTCACTCACTGACGATGAGAGAGCACTTGAATTGAAGCCGGTGTGCGCATTCGATGAGCAAAACCCAAACGAAGTGTGCCCCTGCTGCTATCTGTTCGGGGCGCAAGGTTTAGTCGGGTTTGTGTCGGTAGGAATGTTGAAGAAGATGGGCGGAAGGTTCCAAGGAGAGATTTCGGTTTTGTGGAAGGACAGCCTGACTGGATGGGAGTTTGGAAAAAGCAGGCGGATCGGGAACGTTGAAGTTGATCCTTGGGTGACGAAGTTTAATTCTGAACAGTTGCTGAACCTGTTCCTTTTGAAGAACCTTTGTGGAATTTGGTGGTTTGGCAGCAAGAACAGCGGGTTGGAAGTAAAGATCGAAGCGAGCATTGTTGGCCAAGCACGACGCGGCAGCTGAAGACGCGCATCCAGTGTGAGTCGCGGGGCTCTTCGGGCTGAGACCGCATTCCGTTGGGGCAAAGCCGGAAAGCGCGAAGCAAGCTTCGCGCACTCCAAAAGCCTCAATCGGCCCCCGTTTGACCGGGAGACACAACAGGCGTTGCTATAAGGAAATCTGGACGCAAGTTGCAATCGGCCCCCGTTTGACCGGGAGACACAACCCAGTGATTTTATTGATGCAGAGTATAAGGGTTGCAATCGGCCCCCGTTTGACCGGGAGACACAACGCAATCTGTTGACAATATGAGGGGCGCAAAGTTGCAATCGGCCCCCGTTTGACCGGGAGACACAACAAAACATTGGCGCAGGTTCCAAAGGCCACAGTTGCAATCGGCCCCCGTTTGACCGGGAGACACAACATCAAAGCAGGCGCGGGCATCAAAGCAGGCGTTGCAATCGGCCCCCGTTTGACCGGGAGACACAACCCGCCTGCTGCAGCAAACATCCGTCGTAAATATACTGCGTCTGCTCGCCCATCGGGTTGGTGATGCTGACCACATGATCCCCGGCGTCGTAGGTGTAGGTTGTTTTGCGGCTGAGCGGATCGGTGCTGGTTTGCAGGCGATTGAGCGTGTCGTAGGTGTTGGTGGTGACTTTTCCACGCGAATCAGTGGCAGCAGAGTTTTGAGCAATTTGTTCAACCGCCATTGAGTTGTGTTAGAACAATGAAAGTTCCTGTACTTTTGGTCTTAGCGACGTCAACTTCTCGTGGGTCGGCGTCGTTCCAAAACTTGTGGAAATGATTGACCGACATAACGGCCGCCATAGTTCTTCCAGATTCGAGTTTGTATGTGCTAAATTCGAATTGCTGGGCGCCGGTCGGTGCGGGAGTTCTCACCGCCGCAGTACTTTCGTCGAACTTGCGCTTAACCTGCTCGTAAGGTTGTGGCACCCACACTAGGGTTTCTTTGCCGCCGGACGAAATGTACGTCGCTGGGATAGTGATCAACACTGTTCCATCGCGAATGGGCGCTGGAAGGGCGGGTTGAATATCTTGGCCCCCGGTTCCTTTTGATTCCAAGCCCCCCTTTGATGTGCACGAACTCACGCAAACCGCACCAACAACGAGAAGAATCAGAAACGTCCTCATTGTACTCCTGCGTTCCGAGGTACAGGGAACATGGCGGCGTCATCTCCAGGGCAACATTCTTTTGTGCATGCTGTTACGCACCTGTACCACTTTGTCATGGGGTATGAACCGTCCTGGTTACACATGTCGGCACAGCACTGGTCGCAGTTGCAAGCGTAGTTACAACCCACATAAGTGGAGGGAACTGCCCCAGCAGCCTTCTTGGCATCCGACACTGTTTTCACAAAACAATGGATGTCAAGCAACTTGCCGCCGACGTAACCGACTTTGCCAGCAAATTGCTCTTCGAACGATTCTTCTGCTCTGTTTAAGCCGATGTCTGCCCCAAGCTCGCACGCATCGCCGCCCGGAAGTTCATCGTAAACCACCCAATTCCATAGGATCTCGAATGCGTCTATTGTCCAGCCTGCTGGGTCACAAATCACCCCGATCGTGCACTTTGCGATTCCAGCGAACAGAACCAAAAATCCTTGAAAGGCACCGATTGGATCACTCTCTCCGCATCGCCCTCCAACCGTTCGGCTCGCAGGGCGTGGCCCGATCGGACCACGTCTGCGCGGCGCGGGATTAGAGGGCGGGGAAACTCTGCGCGGCGGCGGAATAGGGCCGGGAGACGGCTGAACCGGAATCGGCGGAGCGACTCGCGGGGTTGGTGTTCGGTACCCCCGGCCCACGCCGATTATTTCGAGCCAGGGCCATCCCGGTAAAAGCCCCCACGGGAACAGCCGGTTTAGCTCAGCTCTGAGAAGCGCCAGTCGCACCTGCCACATCTGCCACAGCATCCAACCAGCAATCGCGTCCCCTGCGTTCGTAAACCCTCCAGTTTTTGGATCCCATCTGAGCGGTCCGAAGACACCAAACACCGGAGAAATGCCGCTTGGCATATACATCGAAATGCCAGCCATAAACGTGAATGGTGTTGCTGTCGTTCCAGTTCTTGAGACCTGATTTCCAAACGAGTCGAACTGAAAGGTATCCGTGACCGTTGCGCTCGTGTTGATGAGCTGAGTCGTGCTGCCCCTTGCGTCGAAACGGTACGCGCTTTTCGTTCCACCGCGATTCTCCATCGCGAGGTTTCCCGGAACGTTGTACCGATACGTCGTGACCGCCATCAGCTTCTTTCCTCGATTATGTACGCACCGTCATTAATGAGCGTCGTTAGCGATCCGCCTGGCTCTATGCGACTCCGTTGCAATCGGCCCCCGTTTGACCGGGAGACACAACCAGGAGGATAGAATGAAAAATGAATACATCGTTGCAATCGGCCCCCGTTTGACCGGGAGACACAACCTACCCTACCCTAAACACCCTATTTCGGGCTCAAAATCCAACTTCAAGACTGAAAAAAACAGCCGCCAGCAGCACTAAAACATCGCCTTCCAGCCTTTTTTTTTCGAGAGTTTCTAAGGCATACGATCAAAAAAACCCACAAAATCTGGACAATCACGGCTGTCGGCTCACTGAACCTTTGGGAACTTTTCTACCGACAATTGGGTTATACTTGACAGATACAGACTCAAGTAGTATGAACTTGACCTGCTAAACAATCGGAGGATTTATTCGTGGCCAAGACAGTAGGTATTGATTTGGGCACCACCAACTCGGTGGTCGCCGTTATGGAGGGTGGTGAGCCCGTCGTCATCCCCACCGCCGAGGGCGGGCGCACCATGCCCAGCGTCGTCGCGTTCAAGCCGAACGGCGAACGCCTGGTGGGCGTGATTGCCAAGCGCCAAGCCGTGATGAACCCAGAGAACACCGTGTATTCGATCAAGCGGTTCATGGGCCGTTCGATGGCGGACGCGGAGGCCGAAGCCGCGCGGATGCCTTATAAGGTGAAGCGCGATTCGAAGGGCAACGCCGCGGTCGAGATTCCCGCCGCGGGAAAAGAGTTCACACCCGAAGAGATTTCGGCAATGATTTTACAAAAGTTGAAGGCCGATGCCGAGGCGTATTTGGGCGAGAAGGTGACCAAAGCGGTCATTACCGTTCCTGCCTATTTCAACGACGCGCAGCGAACCGCCACCAAGCACGCCGGCGAAATCGCAGGCCTGGAAGTGCTTCGGATCATCAACGAACCGACGGCGGCATCGCTTGCCTACGGTTTGGGAAAAACCAAAAACGAAACGATTTTGGTGTTCGATTTGGGCGGCGGCACCTTCGACGTTTCGATTCTCGATGTGGGCGAAGGCGTTTTTGAGGTCCGCTCGACCGACGGCGACACGCATTTGGGAGGCGACGATTGGGACAACAAAATCGTTGACTTTTTGGCCGATCAGTTCAAAAAAGATCAGGGCATTGATTTGCGAAAAGACAGGGCGGCGCTTCAGCGTCTGCGCGAGGCCGCAGAAAAGGCGAAGATCGAACTTTCGAGTCAGGTGAGCGCGCAGATCAGTCTGCCCTATATCACGGCGGTTGATAACGAGCCGCGCCACTTGGAAACCACTCTCTCGCGAGCGCAGTTTGAAGAGATGACGCGTGATTTAGTGGAGCGTTTGCGCGGTCCGTTTGAAAATGCGCTGAAACTTGCGAAACTTTCACCGACCGATATTGACGAGGTGATTTTGGTCGGCGGATCAACGCGCATGCCAATGGTGCAAGAGTTGGTGAAAAAACTCACCGGCAAAGAGCCGCATCGTGGAGTAAATCCCGACGAGGTTGTTGCGGTTGGCGCGGCGATTCAAGCGGGCGTTTTGGGCGGCGAAGTGAAAGACATCGTTTTGCTGGACGTTACGCCGTTGAGCCTTGGCGTTGAAACTTTGGGCGGAATTATGGATGCGGTTATCGAGCGCAACACAACCATCCCCACCAAAAAGAGCCGCATTTACACAACCGCTCAAGACAATCAACAGGAAGTTGAGATTCACGTTTTGCAAGGCGAACGAACCAGGGCGAGCGACAACAAGTCGCTTGGCAGAATCCACCTGGTGGGCATTCCGCCTGCGCCGCGAGGCGTGCCGCAAGTCGAAGTTACGTTTGACATTGACGCGAACGGCATTTTGAATGTGAAGGCCAAAGACATGGCCACAGGCAAAGAGCAGGCGATTACCATTACCGGAAGCGGAACTTTGAACCGCGAAGAAGTGGACCGGATGGTTGCGGAGGCTCAGCGTTATGCAGAAGATGACCGCGCTGCTCGCGAAGCGGCAGAAACCAAAAACAGCGCAGACAGTTTGGCCTATGGCGTCGAGCGGACGATTCGAGATTTGGGCGACAAACTTGATGCGAACGACAAGACGCGCATCGAAGAGAAGGTTGCCGCGCTGCGAAAAGCGATTGCAGATGGAAACATCGAAGAGATTCGATCGAAGCAAGCCGACTTGGAGCAGGAGCAGCACCTGATTGCTCAAAAACTTTATGAAAGCAAGGCGCAGGAAACGCCAAGCCAAGCCGAAACCGCGAACGTAGGCGCCGAATCGGACGGATCTTCTACCGAGGACGTGATTGACGCGGAATTCAAAGAAAACAAAGAATAAACAGAAAAAGGAGGTTGCATACCATGATCGTAAGATACTCACCTTTGGATCGCTTCAACGAGTTCGAAAAATTGTTCGATTCGTTGATGGGATCGGATCGCGTGATGAATGTGTGGACACCGCGTGTTGACGTGAAAGAAACCAACAGCGAAATTACATTCCACGTTGAACTGCCGGGAATGAAGCAGGAAGACATTGATGTGGAGTTCGATGGTCGAACTCTTGTCATTCGCGGCAAACGCGAGTTTTCCGAAGAGGACAAAAAGGAGAACTACATTCGCGTGGAACGCCGATACGGCTCGTTTGAAAGAACGTTCAGCATTGGTTCGTCCATCAAGCGCGACGAGATCAAAGCGACCTATAAGGATGGAATCCTTACGCTCGTTCTGCCAAAAACGAATGGCGACGCGACGCACAAAATCGCCATTGCGAGCGGAAACAACTAACCTTCGGCGCAGGCGGCGGATGCCGCCGCTTGCGCACACCTAAGGCATAAAATGGCAAAAAAAGACTACTACGCAGTGCTTGGTTTGCCAAAGACCGCCGATGCGAAGCAGATCAAATCGGCGTATAGAAAACTTGCCAGAAAATACCACCCCGATGTCAGCCCCAACAACGCGCAGGCGGCAAAAAAGTTCAAAGAGATTTCGGAAGCTTATGAAGTTTTGAGCGACGAGAAGAAGCGGAAACTTTATGATCAGTTCGGAGACAATTGGGAAGCCGCATCAAAAGTCGGAGACACATTCAATTTCAAACAGAACGTCAATTTCGGCGACGTTTCGGATTTCGAAGGTGTGTTCGGCGACCTTTTTTCCGGGTTTGGGTTTTCACCGCAAGCGCCCCCTCGCGCTCAGGCTTACGATGTCGAGCAAACGATTGACCTGACGCTCCGCGAGATTGACTCCGGCTCGACCAGAACCCTTACTTATCGCGTGGATGATGCGTGCGCAACATGCGGCGGCACAGGTTCGGTGCCGACCAAAAACCGCACCTCGTGTCCTCAATGCGGCGGCACCGGAACGCTGAAAGGATTGCTCGGCTTTGCGCAGCGGTGCCCAAGGTGCGATGGAACAGGAATGACTTCGCGCGAACAGTGTCCGACGTGCAAAGGCGCGGCGGTGCTTCCCACAACCAAACGCATCGAGGTGAAAATTCCCGCCGGAATTGCTGATGGTGCGCGTTTGCGCGTCGCGGGCGGCGGCGCATCGGGAGCAGGCGGACGTCGAGGCGATTTGTACGTTGTGATTCGAGAAATTAAAGATCCCAAGTTCAAGCGAAAAGGCGACGACCTGGAAACCGAAACCAGAATTGATTATCTTACGGCGGCGTTGGGTGGAAAGCATACAGTCGAGACGCTTCGCGGTTCGGCAGAAATGACCATTCCTGCTGGAACGCAAAGCGGCCAGGTGTTTCGCCTTGCAGGCCAAGGGATGCGGAAAATGTCGGGCGGCTTTGGCAACCTGCTTGTGCGTGCGATGATCACCGTGCCAAAACAGGCCAGCGATGAAGAAAAACGTTTGTTGAAACAGATTTCGGAAGTCAGATTGAAACATTAGCCCCTTGTTCATGTTGTTTGAACACAAAGGAACAACGCGATGAAGAGTAAAAACGAACCTGTATATAGAATTGGAGTTGCGGCGCATCTTTGCGGGGTGCACCCGCAAACGCTGCGCGCTTATGAACGCATGGGGTTCATCAGGCCTTCGCGCGAAGGCGAAAAAAACAGGCTGTATAGCGATGAAGATGTGGAGCGTGTGCGCAGAATTCAACGGCTCACGCGCGATATGGGTGTGAACCTTGCAGGGGTTGAAGTGATTCTCAGGTTGATTGATGAATTGGAAGCCGCGCGGCGCGACATGGAATCGCAGATGTCGGAGTATCTGCAAGAGATGGAGCGGCGCATGGCCTCGATCATGAAAAACCCGACGGCGCCCGTCCCGCGCGATCTATTCAATCTGCCCGTGCCGCGGATCGTTGTCAAAAAAAACGTGGATCTTTAGGCACGTTCATACCGCAGAAGCGCAATGCCGTTGCCAAACGGGCGCGACTTCGTCAGGCGGAAATCCTGCTTCGACACTCCATGGAACAGCGCTTTGCCCGCGCCAAGCACCGTTGGCACAACCACAAGTTCATAGCGATCAATCAAACCGAAATTGGTCATCTGCTGAACGATCGTTCCGCTTCCTAAGATCGTGATGCCGCCGCTTTCTTTGATCGCTTCGATTTCATTGCGAGCGATTGAACGCAAGATGCGAACGTTTTTCCAGTTTCCTTCTTGCTGCTCGGGTTCCAGCGATTTCGAAATCACAACCTTTGGACTCTCGTCCATCACTTTGGCCATCACCGGATCCATTTGTATCGCCATATCGGTGGGCCACCAACTTTTCATCATCTCATAGGTGATTCTTCCAAGAAGCAGCGTGTTGGCGGCCGCAGACGCTTGCTGGTGAGAGTATTCATGCCATTCCGCGTCGGGCTTGATCTCTTTGAAAAAGTCAATTTCGCCGTTCGGCCCGGCGAAAAAACCGTCAACGGAAACGAACTCGAATGCGGCTATCTGTCCCATATTTCGGGAAGAGTTTTACCCTGCGTTTAACGTGAAACACAATTTTCACCGTTCGCTCACGTTTCGGCCGTTGTGTTCACGTTCAGCATGGCGCCAGGCATCGGTGTGAAAATCACCGTCCTTTTCTCATAATGAAATCTTCGGCGTGGACGGCTTTGCGTTCTTCCGCGAATTTTTGCCTGTCGGTTTGCAGCGTATAAGGAAACACGCGCTGGGCCAAAAAAGCGATGTGTCCATCGCGGTCTTGCGCCACGCCTTTGATGGCAACGAAAGGCGAGCAGATGATGGCGTGCCCATCGCGCTGATAAGTTTCATCGAAACAGGTAACATTGAGCAAGGCGGTTTCATCTTCAAGATCGAAAAACACAATGCGGCGGCCCGATGCTGTGGGCGGAAATCGCAAGCGCATCGCGAGACCCACTACCAACGCTTTTTCGCCATCTTTCAGTTGCATCGCTTGTTTGCAGGTGAGCGCCCCTTTGCTGCTCACACGTTCTCGTTCGAATGCCATCAGGTGGGTTTTTATGTCCATTCCGAGCATCGCTCTTTCCAGCACGGCGCGTTCATAGGGCGTGAAATCCTGCACGTTGTTTGGAATATCGCACAGTGCGAACAAAGCGTTTTGATGCGCGGTGGATTGCGATGCGGCAACAAGGTCGGGAATTGCCCAAAGCATCGCTCTTCGGTTGTGATGAAACCGGTCTAAGGCTCCGCACAGAATCAGGCTTTCGATTTCGTTGGCCGCGGGGCGCGTTTTTGCGCAAAAATCTATGAGGTTTTCGTACGGCTTCATTGCAACAATGTTTTCGCGTGTTTTTTGCGAAAGATCGTAAACCTGATGCAGCCCGATGCGAATGGCGCCATTTTGCGCTGTGGAAAGTTCTTCGCTTTCGTTGACATCGGGCCCGAGTATGCGCACGCCTTTGTGCCGCGCTTCGTTGGCGATGGTGGCTGGGCCGTAATATCCGGCTGGCTGCGCCGAAAGCAAAGCGGCGAAATATTCGGCAGGATAGTTTTCCATGCAATACACGCATCGAATGGAGATTTCTGCAAAAGCCAAAGCATGGCCCTGCGCAAATCCGTAGCCCTGAAAACCTGAAACGAGTTCGAACACATGTTCGGCCACGCTCAGCGAGAACCGTTTTTTCAAGCAGCGGGAAACGATCGGCTCGCGCACATTCTGCGCCCAATCTTGCGCGCGGAATTTGTGGATTTTTTCTCGAATTTCTTCGGCTTCGCCCGCGGTGAAATCGCAAAACGTTTGCAGCAGCTGGTCCACCTGTTCTTGAAACACGATGATGCCGTAACTGATGCCGAGAATTTTTTCAAACAGCGGGTGCGGATAGGTGGTGCTTTCGAGGCCTCTTCTTCGACGAATGAGTGTGTTGATTTTCACTGCTCCGCCAACACCAGGACGAATGCCTGCCTGCACCAAACTTGCATCGTGCAGGTCGGCGGTGCGAAGTCGAATGTGCGCTTGGCGCATTGCAGGCGATGCGCTTTGCGGAATGCCGATGAGATCGCCCTCTCGAAACTTTTGATACACGGACTCATCTTCCATGGAAATGGTTTCAGTATCGCGTCCGGTGCCAGCCAAAACATCTTGGCCGCGCAGACAAAGAACGTCGTATTTATCGAAAAAATGTTTGGCGCTGAATTTGTCCCACTGAATGATGGGAACATTGGGAATGGCCGCTTGCATCAAAGGCGCCGTATCGCAAATCGGTTCGCTGGAAAGAATGAGGCCGGATGCATGCGTGGCCATTCCGCGCGGCAGACCGTCAATGCGGCTTGCGAGTTCAAAAAGAAGCAGAAACCGTTCGGTGGGAATTCCGCTGTCGCGCAGTTCTGGCCGCGCCTTTATTGCGTCTTCCATTTTTCTGCCCGAAACCGAGCCGTGCAGACGTTTGGCCAAGTAGTCAATCGCGCTTTCGGGAATCATGAGCGCTTTGCCAATCATGCGCACGATTCCGCGGCCTTGATATGTGGGAATCGCGGAGATTCCGGCGACTTTATCCTCGCCATATCGCTGTTTGAAAAACTCGCGCACGTCATCGCGCTTTCGAAACTCGAAATCAATGTCAATGTCGGGACGCTTGCTTCCATCGGGCGGCAGAAAACGATCGAAATGCAAGCCGTGCTTGATGGCATCAATGCGTGAAAGGTTCAAACAGTAGGCAACGGCGCTGTCTACGACCGATCCGCGCGCACTATAAAGCATTCCTTTGGATTTTGCCCATCGGCAGGCTTCCCAAATGGCCAAAAAATGGCTGGCAAATCCAAGATGGCAGATGCGGTGCAGTTCGCCGTTGATTCGGTTTTTGATTTCGGCGGTGATCTGGTGATATTTTGCTTTTGCTCCTTGATAAACGATGCTGCGAAGCGTATGTTCGGGATGATCATCGAATCGAGGAAAAGGCGGGCGCGGCGGAAGCGGATCGTTTGGAAACCGTTCGGCTAGCGCGGCGGTTTGCGCGACGCAGTTTGGAAGATCGGCAAATAACTGCTCCCACTGCGTGCCCGATTTGAAATATCGCTCGGCATTCAGCCACCTTAGGGGTTGAGGTTGTTTTGGCGTTTGATGCGCCGCGCGCTGAGGCTTTCGACCGATGATCTCTTCGACGGTGCACAACGTTTCGGCGCACATCAGCGCATCTTGCACGGCGAAATCTTCTTTTTTCACGTGGGCGGCAATTCCGCAGGCAATGCAGTTGAGATCGAGCGCTTTTGAAAGTTCTATGAGGCGGTGATTGGTTTGGATTTCCCACGGCGCCATGCTGCGTTCGATTTCTATGAACAAACGGTGCGTGCCGAAGATGGAACGAAGACGGACTAAAGTTTCGTGAGCGCGCTGTTTGTCATTGCCGATCAGCGCCTGATTGACGGGACCGAAATGTCCGCCCGTTAGACAAACTAACCCTTCTGAAAACTGTGACAATCGGGCCCAATTGCATAAAGGAAAAAGCCGCGGCTCTTGCAAATGACACGCAGAGATCAATCGGCACAGATTTTTCCATCCGGCTGCATTTTCAACAAGGAGAATCAGCTCGCCGCCTGCATCCATTTCGACGCTCGCGCCGACAATCGGTTTGATTCCCACCTGTTTGCACGCCCTGACGAACGACACCGAACCTGCGAGCGAAAAACGATCCACCATCGCCGCGGCACTCATCCCGCCGGCGAAGGCGTAAGTTGCGATCTCTTCGGGATAAATCGAACTGCGTCCGAATGACAACGCCGACATCAGATGCAAGGGAACGAAGCGCGACTGTTTTGCGCGAAACTGCTCGGCGCGCATTTTTCTCATCATTTCGCGCGCGGTTTTGGTTTCCATGCGCAGCACGTCATAATCCACGGTATTTGGGCTGGATTCGATTTGCATCGCGGGTTCGGCCGCGCGGGTGATGAGCGGGGCGAGTTCGCGCATGGATTCGCGGATGATGCCTTTGTTATCCAGCCATCTTTTGAACTCGCGTTCGGGTTCGCGGTTCCACCAACGGCCGGTTTCTTTCCAATGAGAGATTATCTGTTCCATTTGGCGGCTCGTTTCCATGCGCGCAAAAGAAGTTTGCGGCGGGGGGTTTCGATTTCGGCGGCTTTTTTGACCGCTTCTTTTCCGAAGTTGGTTTGCAGTCTTTTTCGCACCATTTCGGCCAACTGTGTTTGTTTTGATATGTTCAACAGATCGTGCTGCTTTTTGTCGGCTTGCGTGATTTGCAGCGCCGATGCATGAATGGAATGGATGTCTTGATCTATTGCGATGCGTTTCAGCGTGAGCCTTAGGCCGGTCAGCAGCGATCCTGCGCTTTGCATCGGATGCAGAAATTCTCGGTTTGTGGTGCGGCTGATGTTTTCGTCAAAAACGATTGTGAGTTGGATTTCAAGGCATTGTTTGTCGAAAGATGAAAGACGCAGGGCAAGGGTTTGCGCGATTTTGTGCAACGCGGGTTCGATCTCTTGCTGCAATCGCGCGGGCTGCGGAAAGTGAAATGCTGCAAGCAGCTCGGCAGGCGGATAAAGAGGTTTTACGATGCGGTGATCTTTTCCTTGGCACCATGCGTGCAGCTGATCGCCGTGTTGTCCGAACTGTTTTCTTAGTATGTCAAGCGGCAAGGCTGCGACTTCGCCAATGGTTCGATATCCCAAATAACGCAATCTTTTTATCACCGAAGGATCGGCTGGCCAAAGTTTTTCTATGGGGAGCGAATTGAGATATTGCGCATCTTCGCCTTCGGCAACGATTGCGTTGTGTTCGGCCGCGATGCGCGCGGTGAGCATGGTTTGCGCGATGCCGATTTGCGGTTTGAGTTTTGTGGATGCCTGCAGTTCGGTTTTGAGTTGTTGAACGATCCGTCGTGCGCCGGCAAGTTGATCGAGATTTAAAAAGGCCTGATGCGGTTCGATGGGCTGGATGGCGCCGGCATACTGTTTGCAGATGTCGAGCCATCGGTGTGAATCGGCTGCGAACTGTTCTTCTTTGAATGCGTGAAAAACGGCCTGCGTGGTTTTTTGAAGCGCCCTTGCGGCGTAGCGGGCCTCTTGGGCTGTCATGCCGGGGTTGATGCCTGTCTGCTGGGCTTCGGGTGAGGCGTCGAGCACCTGCCTCGCCCTGAGAACGACGACCGGTTTGCCTGCCCAAGCTGCATTGGCCCTGAGCAGGCTTTGGGCGTAGAAGCCTTCGAGGCTGACGAACGCGATGGTAGGCGGCATCTCAGAATAGTATACATATGTCTGGTATTATGAGGACCAGCCCGCAGGTAGGCTCATTGCAAGAATGTCCTGCGGTCAATCGAATTTCACTCCCCGCCAAGGCTCGACCGATTCAACTTCGGTCTTACCGCTATCTGTCTTAAGTTCTTCAGGCCCCTTCTTAGTTGTGAGCAACAATCCGGAATACGTCGGAAACGTTAGCAGTTCACACACTTTGTATAAATATGAAATTCCATTGACATCCGGAACTCAGCGCATAAGGCTGTTCCTTTGGCACGTGAACAGTCTGATATCCGGTGGAACTTGCTATTTCAACGTGGTCGCAAGTCTCGATCAGGGCACAGGCACGGTCGTTGATCCAGTAATCGAAGAGCCGACTCCAACCGGAGACTATGTTTCGATGGGAGTTTGTTGTGCAAAGGCACACTATTTCGGAAGTTGGAATTCTCCCGGAGACGACATATCAATCGGCACGAGCGAAACTAGTCTGTGGGCCACTTCACGTAGCATCAATGCCCTCGCAGGAATGGTTATGGAGTTCGATGTAGCGCTCGAGAATTCAGCGACATTGAGACTTCGCACAACGGCATCTACCTCAAGTGGAATTCCAGGAAGCTGGAGCGACTCGCCCTTAGCCGCAGTGGGCTCCAAGCCACGAGGATGGTGGCCGTTTTCACATTTGGATCTGGATGGCGGTGAATTCAACGCAAAACCTTCATCGCCGAATACACAACATACAGCGACGGTAAGTGTTTGTGATGCGGATGGCCCAGAGATAGGTGCAAATGGATTTATATCATTGCGCGCTGGTGACATCGCTAACAAAGGCTGCTATGGCGCCAACTTGTCATACAAAATCAAACTGTTCAACGATGGTAATCAAATTTATCCGGTGTACTGTTACGAAAACATCAGAGGCACCGGCCAGCCTGCTGGAGGCGTAACAGGCATAGTTGATCCGAGCGGGTTTCTGATCCGTGGAGTCAACAATCTGCTTGCCTCCGCAAATCGACACCTTGTGCGATTGACGGTGAACTCGAGCGAAAACGAAACGCCTATCTCAGTTCCTGCCAATACAACTAATCTTCCTTTGCAAATCGATGTTGCCGTAGCGGGTTCCACGGCCACTCCTTTCAATCTTAATCTTACGGGCATTTCAATTTCTCCGGACACCTAACAGCCATGGCACCAATCCTATCTCTTTTCATCCAAACCACTCTTGCCGGTGGCAAACTGATTCCGATTCCAACACCACAGCTTGTCGATTTCTTGGAGAATCAGTATTCACGCTTTTCACCTGCTGTCGTAGCCGAAGATGCCTCTACTTTCTGGATCCAACTTGGAAGCACAAAAGACCAGTCGCTTCGATTCGGTTGGTACCCGTTTGATATAAGAACGGGCAATGTCGGCTTTCGCGATCTATTCACTATCCTCTATAAGCCGCTCACAACTAAGGCGGTGTTGTTTTCAATTTCGCAGTCTAAACAGGTTTACGACGAACCTCCCAACTCCTTAGGTGGAAATCTTAGAGGAACGAAAACAGCGGACGCAAACCTTGTGGCAGTACTCAATGGGCGCGAGTTGGTTGTGACGTCTTCAGCCTGGTATCGAACGGCGCCAAAGCCGCAGCCCATCGCTTTCGTTGGAAAGCTCGATCTTAAGCAGCGTGGAAACGATCCAAATCAGTCGCTGGGAATAAAACTTTCACAATTCGTAACATTGCCTCAAGGTGTCGCATGCTTTCTGTCAAACGGCAAACTGAGTCTTGCATTGCTTGGAGCCTCGTACCGTTTGGTTAGAGCAGTTTGCCAGGTGGACGGAACCAAGCTCACGTTTTTGAGTGTAAGCGAGATCAAACTGCCTGCCCGGGGTGATCTGATTGCGTACGATTGGCGAAGCGGGCGCATTTTGTTTAGTGGCAGTTCGGATATGAAAGCTCCACTCGAGTGGAGTGGCGGTTTGCTCAAAGAGATGACCACGCCAATCGGCGTTCCCCAACGGCTGTTTTACTCGAATGGACGATTGTATTGTATTAGCAATTCGAAAGAAGGCATTGCTCTCTTCGCCGCGTCGGCGAACAGAAAACACTGGAAAGAACTCGGTCCGTTTCTTGTCTACGGTCAAAGCGCGTCGCAAAGATATTGGCTCGTCGAGCGTATGTCCGACCGCAAATGGTTTCTCGCAGATTTCGGCAATTAATAATCCATCTCCTTTTCGCTCGCGCCGATCAAACGCGCGCCGCGGTTGAACGTCAAATAACTCCACGCCCACTGCAATAACACCAACAACTTATTATCAAATTCGATCAAATACGCCAGATGAATAAACGCCCATACAAACCACGCGGGCCAACCCCACAACATCAACCGCCCCCTGAAACATACCGCAGCGTTGCGCCCAATCACCGCAATCGAACCCGGATCGCGATATCGAAAAGGCCCTACCGATTCGCCCCGCAAAATCCTGCGCGCAACATACCGTCCTTGCTGCATTGCAAGCTGCGCAACGCCAGGCAGCTGCTTTCCATGCTCATCCAAGCACACCGCCAAATCACCCACCACAAAAATCGAACGATCAGAAGGCAATGAAAGATCGGGCGCTACAATCACTCTGCCAACCGAATCTAAACTTGCGCCGGCACGATCGCGCAGCACCGCACCAAACGAAGAAGCGCGAACGCCAGCCGCCCAAATCGCGCAGCGCGTTTTTATCTTTTCGCCCGAAGAAACTGAAACAAAACCTTCACCCACGGAAACGACCCTCGAATTCACCCGCACATCCACGCCCAATTTGCGCAGCGAGGCCGTCGCTTTTTCACTAAGAAACGGTGGATATCCAGACAAAATCCTTTCTCCAGCCTCCAGCAGGATGATCCGCGCCGAGCTGGGATCAATCGAACGGAAGTTGCCGCGCAGCGTCTTGCGCGAAAGCTCGGCCAGCGCGCCCGCCATCTCCACACCGGTCGGTCCGCCGCCAATCAGCACAAACGTTAATAGGGCCGACCGTTCATCTGCATCGCCACACATTTCGGCCTTTTCAAATGCCAAATAAACATCGCGCCGAATCGCAAGCGCATCTTCCACGGTCTTCAAGCCCGGCGCAAACGGCGCCCACTCTTCGTGTCCGAAATACCCGTGCGTCACTCCGGTTGCCACAATCAGCGAATCGTACTCCACGAAGCCGTTACCAAGAATCACCCGTTTGTTGGCAGCGTCCAAATCAACGGCTCGATCCATGATCACCGAAATGTTCTTGCGTTTTCCGAAAATGCCACGCAGCGGCGATGCGATTTCGCCTGGAGAAACCGCGCCCGTGGCAACTTGATACAGCAACGGCTGAAACAGATGAAAATTGCGACGATCCACCACCGTTACCGCAACGTCCGAAGATCGCATCTGTTTGGCGGCATATAAGCCGGCAAATCCACCCCCGATGATCACCACTCTGTGCGCGTTCGGCACGCAGAAATTATAGCCGTTGTTGGGTACAGTGTGATTGTCGACCAATGGCCGCTCAAAAGTTTCGCTGCGCCGCGCTCATCACCATCGTCGCCACACTGTCGCTCATCTTTTTGGGAGCGTTGGTGCGTGCCGCTGGCGCGGGATTAGGCTGCCCCGACTGGCCGACCTGTTTCGGCAACATCGTTCCGCCGCTCAGCGTTCAAGACATCTCTATCACGTTTTTTCAAAAACACCCCGACGTCCGGCCGGAACAGTTCAACGCCGCTCAAACTTGGATCGAATACATCAACCGGCTGGTTGGAGTTTCGGTCGGCTTGCTCATTTTGTGGACGCTCATCCGCGCCTGGTTGATCCGTTCCACACACAAGCCAAGTTTTTGGCTTTCGGCGGCAGCCTTTGTGTTGGTGGCTTATCAAGGCTGGCTCGGCGGGCAGGTGGTGAAATCAAAACTCACGGAGTGGGTGATTACCGCGCACATGCTGCTCGCGCTGCTCATTTTCGGATGTCTGGCCGCCGCATGGGAATTCGCGGGTCCGCCGCCCACTGCCGAAATGCCGAAGGCCGACCGGCGCAAATCTCTGTTTGCCGGCATCGTGCTGTTTTGCGCGAGCCTGGCGCAGGTGCTGATCGGAACGCGCGTTCGCGAAACCGTGGATTTGAACAACCGGCTGCTGCCCGCTGCCCCGCGCGACAGTTGGGTTTCGCGTCTCGGAGAGGTTGATCTGATTCATAGAAACTTCGCTATTGCTGTGGTGCTTGCGGCGTTTCTGTTTTTGATTGTGCTGCTTCGGCAAAAACTCACCCGCGCACAATATGCGATCGGGTTTTCAATTGTGGGTCTCATTGCTCTTCAGATCGTTTTTGGAACCGTGTTGGTGTCGTTTGCATTTCCACGACTGGTTCAGGTTTTGCATCTGACCAACGGCGCGGCGATCGTCTGCCTTGAGTTCTTGTTTCTTATTTCAATTGCCCGCACGCGTGCTCAAGCCGCATAAAACCGCCAGCAGTTTTCATGAAGGTAGTTCAACCGTTTAATATAGGCGTCGGCGTACTGCTCCTCGACAACCACCACGCGATAAACTTTCAACCTTTTCCGGTTTCTCACAATACCGTCTCCGATTAACTCTGCCGCAAAGTCCGGTGTCGTCCTCTTTTCAAAATAGTTCCAGTCGCTTGTGGGGTCGAACAGGGTCATGGTCTTTCCATCGTGCCGAATCGTTTCATCCACCGCCGCATCGAAACCCCGCGCGAACGACTCCTTCGTAACAATCTTTCGTTCGTCATAGATGTTGGCCGCAATCAACCGCTTTGCGGGCAGGGCCTTCACGGGGAGCGAAACGGCGGCACCAGGCGCGATCGGGGCAAGCGCCCTCATTTTGTCATCCAGTTTGTAATCGGCCTTATCTTTGATGCACAGCGAAGATCCGTGAGCAAGCCAAGCCGTTTCATCTACGAACGCCGCAAGGCCGTCGCTTTTCGGCAGCCTTCTGATCTGCGAACCTGGCAAAACGAAAAGTTGGACGCGCGGCCCTAGCGACTCGATTTCGAGCCGCGGAAACGCGGGCAAAAAGGTAGTGATCGCTTTCAACACAGCCATCGCGGCTATTATCGCTCAGGCCGCGGCTTTTTGTCGGGCAGCAGAAGCCGAATCAAGTAAGCCGCCGTTACGATCGCCCCAAGCGCAAGCACGATGGACGGGCCCGAAGGCCACCCCCGCTCCACTTCGGCGCCTGCCACCGCCATCGCCTGCCTGCCCTCTTCCGAAAGCGCAATCGCCGGAGCGTAAAACGAAAGCAGCAAACCCAGCCACGACCCAATCAGCGACACCGGCAGCGCGATGATCACCGCAGCCGACATCTTTTCCACAAACAAAAACGCAACCACGGCAGGCATCACAAGCCACGAGAAAACAACCAGCACGCCCGCGATCTTCACCGATGACGCAACAACAAATCCCAACAGACTGTAATACAGCACATCCAAAAGCACGAGTTTGATTCCTGCCGGGGCATCTTCGGTTTGCAAAGAAACTTTTGTGATCGGCTTCCAAAACAGCAGCAGCACAACCATCACCGCGCCGTACCAATACGCAACGCTCCAAACGTGCGATGGCTGCACAAACAGAATGTTTCCTTGAAACAGCGATTTCAACTCTTCGGCCCCATGAGGAGAAAACTCAAGCAGCACAAACGCACCTGCCGATGCCACCACATAAACGATTCCGATTACGGCTTCGTGGGGCACTTTGCCCAACCTGAACCGCGTTACCGAAATCAGCAGCGAACCCGCAAGTGCAAACGCCAATGAATAAAGATAGATTTTGGTTTCGTCGGCCGGGTTGTCGGCGCTGAATCCTTTGGCCAACGCGAACGCCATTCCCAAAGCGGCAACCTGCGCAACGGCCAAATCAATAAACAGCAGTCCTCGGCGCACAATGTGCAGCCCAAAAAGGCAGTGCACGGGCGACATGACAGTCGCTGCGGCCCGTGCGGGATCGAGCACTTCAGGAAACAGCGGCATCTATTTCCGCAACGCTCCAGAGATGTTGTTGACCAGCACATCGAACAGCGCAATCACGTCGTCTGCCCCGGGCGATTGGCCCACATTTCCCGGCAGCACAAGGTAAGGAACGCCGGTGCGCTGAGAAACGAACTGAGCGTTTCTGGTTGAATAAAACGGCTCCTGCAAAATCAGTTTCACTCCGGAATCTTGAATCAGCTTGATGATCGTTGCGACGTGCGCCGGTGTGGGATCAATTCCGGGCTTGGGTTCCAGCTCTCCAACCACGTTCAGCCCGAACCGCGCCGCAAAATACGTCCAGCTTCGGTGATAGGTCACGACTTTCGTTTTCCAAAACGGCCGCATTTTTTGACACCAGCCGCTCAGCAGGTTTTCGGCTTTGGCTTCACGCAGTTTTTCGATCAGCTGATCCTGATTGTCCCATTCCCAAAGTTTGTCGCCGCCGATTTTTACTGCAAGCGCGTCGCCGAACATCGCTTTGTCGAGCCGTGCCGCAAAACTTTTGGCATTCGATTTGAACTCAGCGCCGTCTTGCGGGTCGAGTTCAGCCATCCGATCTGCAAGCCTGACAGCGATGATCCGCATGTTATAAGGATCAAGCCAAACGTGCGGATTGCCGAACGGATGAATGTCGCCCATGGCGCGCGTTACCTCGCCGGTGGGTTTTTCGCGAACGGGCACCCAATCGCCCACATGCACGTTTCCGAGCGAACCAGGTCTGAGGCGGCCGTTGGCGCTGCCCGATATGATCGGCTCTTCGTACCCAATCTCCAAATCTAATCCGATGCCGACCCACAAATCCGCTCGGCCAGCCGCGCTCATATAACTCGGTTTTGCTTCGATGCGGTGAGGATCGCGTGCGCCGACCACCAGCGTCGTAACATTCACATGGCTCCCGCCGACCGTTTTGACAATCGAGCCCAGCGATTCGACGGTCGCTATCACATTCAACGTTTTGGCATGGACAATACAGGTGCACGCCGCAACAGTCAGCGCGCAAATGAGTCGCTTCATTTTCATCCTCCTAATACTTGTGCGCAGGGTGTTTTCCAATCAGAAACTGAAATTGCAGGCTGAGGTAGTTCTTTGCGGAATCGAAATTGCTGGTTACATGATCCCATTGAATGCGCCAATGTTCAAACTCGGTGAGCTTATATGTCAGAACTCCGCTGAACTGTCGGTGCACGTTGGTCGTTTCTGGAATTTCGCCATAATCCGCCTTGAAGGTGGCGAACCACCGCGGCATGAATTCATACGTCAACGCCGCAAACGCTCCGAACTTTTTGTCGCTGCCCGGTGATCCGGGATCTGACCAGTACGCTTCGCTTTCCAACATCGCAGATCGGCCTACTCGGCCTGGGTGCCATTTCATTACGTAATCGAAGCCGTAAAGACTTGCGCGGTTTTGCATGTTGGGGCCGTTCGCATATGTCGCGCCCAGCTGAGCCGACAGGTCTTGGCCGAAATCAAAAAACGTTCGATAATGCGCAATCGAAACCATCGTGTCGGCATCCGACGATTTAAACAGCGGCCCGTCATCGGCATCCACCATTTCGAAGGTCAGCTCGTGAAACTGCTTTGTTGGAAACAGATAACTGATTGATCCGCCAACCGCTCTAAGTCCTTCGTCTCCCAAAATGTCCTGAATCGCAAACGGAAAGTGCAGATACTCCAACTGGTCTTCGTGATTGCGATTCGTTCTGCCGATCGCGCCTTTGATCTTTCCGAACTTTGCAGAAAGTCCGTGCCCGAAATTGGAATACTGCCCGAAAGCCTCTTCGACATCCACCACCGTTTCGCCGTTCTCTTTCGCAACGGAAATGAACGCCTGCGCCTTCAGGTGAGGGTCAACATCCGAAGCGAACCCAAACTCGATCTCTCGAAAGTCCGCCGTCCGCTGGCCGTCCACTTTGTCGCCCAAATCTGCACCCATGTTGAAAACCAGGCTGATTCCAGGGTTGGAACTCGACCCCTGGGTTGGCGGTGGGGGAGGAGGCTCTCCGCCACCCTTCGAATCTTGAGCATGCGCCCGCGCCAAGGCAGCCGCGATCGCCGATGCAGGAATCAAAGCGTACATAACCCCTCCATTTGCAATATTCCTGCATTAAACCCGGGCAAATAGCAAGGGCTCCAACAAAATTGCAACAAAAATGCCTATCGGCAGATCATCATCGCCAAAAGCACGGCTGGCATATAGCCGATCGAGGCTTTCAGCACGCGCCGCGCCGCGAGGTCATCGGGGGTGTTCACGAACTTGATTGCGGCTGAGAGCAGCCACCACCCCGCCAGCATCGCCAGAGGCACATACAGCCAAGGTTTGCTCAACAAAAAGGCGTAAGCCAGGCTGAGCGGCAGCACCGGGAGCGAATACTTCAGGGCGCAAACCGCCGTAGACTTGCCGTCGGCATCGGGATAAGGAAGCATTTTGAAGCCGACTTTCGCATAGTCTTGTCGCAACAACCATGCAATAGCCCAAAAGTGCGGGAACTGCCAGAAGAACTGGATGGCAAAAAGCAGGAACGCAGGCGGGTTCAGCGTGCCCGTAACCGCCGCCCAGCCCGCAAGCGGAGGGATCGCCCCTGGGATCGCCCCGACCACGGTGCAAAGGTGCGTAACCCGTTTCAGCGGCGTGTAGGCCAGGGCATAAAGCCCGATCGAAACCGCTCCCAGGCATGCCGTGAGCGGGTTCACCCAGAGAGCCAAAATCAGAAGGCCGATGACCGCCCACACAATCCCCAGTAGCGTGGCTTCGATCGGAGTTACTCTTCCAGCAGGTATGGGCCGGTTTCGGGTGCGGCTCATTTGGGAATCGGGCACCGCTTCGATCACTTGATTCAGCACGTTGGCGGCAGCGATGACAAACCACGCGCCAAGCAGGTTGATCGCAATCGGGCCGGGAGAAGCGGCACCTGCCAGAAGCATTCCAAAAAGGTTGGTGATCCACACCAGCAGCGTGACCCGGGGCTTGCTCAGGGCCCAGTAGTCGCGCAGACGCTGGATAACCGCGCTGCCGAAGGTGTTTTGGGTTGCGAGAGACTTGTTCAAACCGAACCGCCGGTGGGACGCATACATTTCACCCCGAAGAGCGGCTGCGGGTCAAGTTGTGGCGGTGGTGGACAATTCAGAGACGAGCGTTTTCTCCGAATCTTGGTTTTGGCTGGGTAGCGGGCGGGGGCAGGGTGATTGCCGATGGTTCATACTGTTGCAAATGTTTAAGAAAGGTAAGGCGTGGGGCCGCGCCACTAAGGCATTCTGCGAGGACATCACTCAAGCCAGCGGAGCGTTGTCTTCGTGCAATAGTTATTGGGAGGGCAAGGCAGCCATACTCGAACTTAAAGATGCAGACTACAATTGGCGACAGATGGAGTGGTGGGCGTTCTACTTTGAGTACAAGGCCATGTGCCTTCGCAACGTAGGGTTTTCTATGCCGGGAGAGAAATTCAACAGTGTCGTATTTGACGCGACTAGAAACGTTAACTGGGACCTCAAGGCGAAAGCAGTAAAGTCAGACAATCATCTTGCAATTTTGAACGATGTTCGGGCGATGAACGAATCCGCCAGGCAACGAGGTGAACACGGTGTAATGTTGGCACTTTGCGATGTAGAGTACAACGACGAGCACCGCACTTTTCAGCGTTGGCACACAGAGTTAAAGGGTGGTGCGTCAAAATATGAACGAGAGCGGCAAGCACGAACTTCCCTGTCACGGTACAGGAAGACTAACGCTAGAATGTCGGAGATCCTGTTTCTTCGTTTCACAGTTGACGACTTGTCCGTCCTCCCCCAAATGAGGCAGGGACGAAACAGTAACGGACGGCCGCGTCCGCCAAAGTATATGCTGGACCTCGAAGAAAGTGTAGAATTGATCGCAGGACGACTGATTTTCCCCTGAAACGGGCAAGACGTAAAAAGATGCAAGAAGGGTCAGTAAAACTTTCATTAGAAAACACGATCTACAACTTGGATTGTGTTGAGGGCATGCGAATGGCCGAAGCGAATACGGTAGACCTTGTCCTGACCGATCCCCCGTTTGCTATTGACTTCGAAGCGCAGCGGAGCAACTACAACAGGAAAGGATCGCGCGTGTTGTCGGGCTATGCCGAAATCCATCGGGAAGCGTATCTTGAGTTCAGTCGCTCCTGGATCCGCGAGGCGGCCCGGCTGTTGAAGCCCTCGGGCAGCATGTTCATCTTCTCGGGATATAACAATCTGAAGGACATTCTGATTGCGATAGATGAACAGGGACTTGAAACGGTGAACCACATCATTTGGAGGTATCAGTTTGGTGTTGCCACTCGCCGCAAATTTGTCACTTCGCATTATCACGTTTTGTATGTGTGCAAAGACGACAAGCAGCGCCGGTTCTACCGATCGGCGAGGTTTGATAAGAATGAAACCAAAGCAAACGGCGGCAGCCTGCGGTATGAGGACATGGAAGATGTTTGGTCTATTCCTCGTGAGTACTGGACAGGCCGGATAAAAACGCCGACAAAACTGCCAGGCGAAATTATCCGAAAAATTCTGGCCTACACGACTCAGCCAGGCGATCTGGTGTTGGATCCGTTTTTGGGTTCGGGCCAGACGGCCGTAGTAAGCAAGTTAGAAGGAAGAAGGTTCGCTGGATTCGAAGTCGTGGAGAAGTACTTCAACTTCGCCAAACAACGACTGGAGAGCGGTCGCTACCTCATCGACGCAAAGGTAGAGGTCGGCTCGAGCAGGGATAGCAAAGAAGTCCGCACGATTCCTGGTCTCGAACTCGGTTAATCGTCAGGCTCATGTCACCGTGCGAACGCTCTTCGCACGATTTGATTGAATTCCTAATTTGCTCCGCGCAAACTTGGCGATTGAACGTCGCTGGAACCGACTGGCTGCGATGTCCAATTGTCGAAGAATCACCTGCCAACATCGTGAGTTCATTCCGGCGTGCATCGGGCCCCCGTTATACGGTCCAAGGGGCGAGAGTTACGGACGCTCAAGCATATTCCCGCGCTTGGCTTTCACCGGTCGCGGCACGGCATAAGGCGCGGGCTTTCCGGCATTGATATCCAAAAGCTGCTCCCGAAAATCGTTCAGAACACACAGCGCGCGGGCGCCGAAATACTGCGCCAACTCTCTTGCAGTTTCAAAATCCTGCGGATTGAGTTTGCCGTCTTTACAGGTTTGCAGGCTGTGATCCATCCGGGGACAATCTTTGCAGTCCATGGTGTTTGAATGGACGCTGATATACCCGGAAACACGCCGCAAACTTGCGCTGCCATTTCGCAACGGCGCTCAAATTCACGCATTCAACACATTTTTTGCGATCTCGAACCGGGTTTTCATGCGGGCGGCGCCCAACAACGCCATCAGTTCGAACAGTCCAGGTCCGAACGAACGCCCCGTCAGCGCGACGCGAGTGGGATGAATCGCAAGCGCGCGTTTCAGCAGTCCCAGCCGTTCCACCGCCGCGTTCACCATCTGCTCGCAATCTTCCGCGCTCATTTCGGTTTTGTCGGCAAGGTGTTCCAGATAGAAGTTCATCAGCGCTTCGATGTGAGGCTGACCTTTCCATTTGGCAACGCCCTGATCATCGAAGCGGACATGATCAACAAAGAAAAACTCGCACGCTTCGGGAAACTCGGTCAAAAGCTTCACTCGCTCCTGCTCCAACGCAAGAGCACGCATAACGTAATCTTTGTCCCCTTTCTTCAGGGCTTGCGAAAATACCGCACGCGAAGCCGACTCAAGATACTGCTCATCTTTCGTATTCGCATCGAACGCCGCGACGACTTCGTACAGCTGCTCTTTTGAGAGCGCGCGGATATACTCGCCATTCATCCATTGAAGTTTTTGCAAATCGAACACGCCAGGCGATGGTTGAATTCCCTGCAAACTGAATGCCGCTTCCAGCTCCTGTATACGCATGATTTCGCGGTTGTCTCCAGGCGACCATCCGATGAGCGCGATAAAATTGGCGACTGCCTCGGCCAAATACCCTTTTTCGCGATAGTCCAAACAACGCGTATCGCCGTGACGTTTGCTCAGCTTGGCGCCGTCGGCCCCTTTAATAATCGGCGCGTGCGCGAAAATCGGCGGCTCCCACCCAAAGGCTTGATAAAGCACCACATGTTTCGGCGTCGAATTGATCCATTCATCGCCGCGGATCACATGCGAAATCTGCTGAAGGTGATCATCTACCACATTTGCAAGATGATAAGTCGGCCATCCATCGCTTTTCAACAGCACCTGGTCATCAATCAGCGACGCCTCATATTCCACTCTTCCCCGCACCGCATCTTCGAACGCGATTTTGCCTTGCAGCGGCATCGCCAGCCTCACGACGAACGGTTTGCCGCTCGCCAACTCTTTGCCAATTTCGTCTGCAGTCTTGCCGCGGCATCGCCGGTCATACATCTGCGGAATCTTGTTGATGCGTTGATATTCGCGCATCTCTTCAAGTTCCTGCGGCGTGCAAAAACATCGGTACGCTGCACCTTTTTTCAGCAGCTCGTCGGCATGATGCTGATAAATCTTTAGTCTTTGACTTTGAAAGTAAGGGCCGAATTCGCCCCCGATTTCGGGTCCCTCATCCCACTCGATTCCCAGCCAGCGCAAACTCGCAAGAATGTCTTCGAGCGCGCCTTCGACTTTGCGCGTTTGATCGGTGTCTTCGATGCGGACAATAAACCGCCCGCCTTCGCTGCGCGCAAAAAGAAAGTTGAAAAGCGCGGTGCGAATGTTGCCCACGTGCGGGCTGCCTGTCGGCGAAGGTGCATATCTTACGCGCACCATCACCGAACTTCCCATTCCAAAATGCCGCCCGAAAAACCGTTTTGCAAACGCACCAGCAGTCGAATCTCCCGGCATTGCACCGGCTGAAACCGCGCCACGCTCCAGTCATCTTTCACAATCGTGGGTTCGCCGATCGGTGTCACATCGCGCCACACTTCGCCCTCGCGCTGTTGCACCTTCCACGCCGCCGGAACGCGGCAGCCTCCGTGCGGTTCGTCATCGAACCAATACACTCGGCATTCGCTCAGTTTGCGCGGCTTTTCAAAATGATACGAAACCCACTCTTCGGTTCCTTTGTGATCCCACCAAGTGAATCGGGGAAGGTCTTCATCGCTCGATGCCGAAGGCAAAAACCCGTCGCTCAACGCGCGTTCGCTGTCCCACCAGCATCGGAACGAATAGGAAGTTGGAATTTCAGGCTTTGGCTGCGGCGGTTTTTGCCAAACGTGAGCATCCGCACCCTCCGCAACTGTCGGAAAAACCGTAATGCGAAGCCGCGCGGCACCCATAGGAATCAGACGGATCTTTTCCAAAGGCTCGCTGGTTTTTGCAGGACAGTTTTGAATCGGCGCCGTGAGGCCGTACATGTCGAGCGTCCATTCCGGAATTCTTCTTCCTTTGGTCTCAATCCAAACCGGTACGCGACGCTCATCAAAAACCTGACTGTTTTGCTCGACGGCTTGTGTATGAACATCGAACTGCGGCTCGGGTTCCAAACCGTAATTCCAATTTGAATCGGGCAGAATCTCAAACGCGTTCCAGCCGTTCGGTTTGTCAATCCGTTTGTGTTTTTCTTTGATGAAAAGCGAATACGCCAGCGGCCCTCGATAAACGCTCAGCGTTCCCGGCCGCTGCGTCCAACCGATGGTGCGCACCTCCATGGGCAGCCGAAGCTGCATCTTGTCGCCAGGCTTCCACTCGCGGGTGATCGTTGCGAATGCAGGACCAGCAAGGCGGCTCGCAATCGGTTCGCCGTTCAAAACGATTGCGGCTTCGCGGCACCATTCCGGAATGCGAAGACTCCACGGAAATTTCACGCTTCGCTTTGTCCGCAGTTCGAATTCGATGGTTTCAGAAAACGGATAATCGGTTTTTTCCACAATCGAGATTTCTTCGCCATCGGCCACCTTGGCAGTTACTTCACACGGCGCATAAAGCGCGCTGAGCAGCCCGTTGCCGTTGGTGGCAAACCACAAATGCTGCGTGAAATAAGGCCATGCCATTCCGATGTTATGCTGGCAGCACCGATGATCGTTTGGGTCCATCAAAAACATCGGCCCGCCGTTTTCAACGCCTGGACTTTTCGAACCGCCGTCGCTGATCGCCATGTTCGGCGATTGCAGATACCGCAGCGCCTTCAAATCGGATGTCATGGTAACAGGCATCCAGTTGAACGCAACGTCTTCGGCGCGATCTCCCCAAGCTGGATCGCCGGTGAACTGCATGAGCAGCTCGTGCGAAAACATCATTTCGGCAACGGAACAACTTTCTGTTGCCTGCCTGGGATCGGTTTTGCCTTTGCGCGCGTTTTCATCCGCGGCATACATTCCGCCGGGCGACTGTCCAAACTCTCCTCTAAACAGGTTCAAATCTTTTTCGGTCGCAGCAAGATCGGAAGGATCGTTGGAAAACACCGCGAACGTCGCCGGTTCGCGAAACCCTTGCGCAAAATTCACGCCGTGATAGTTCGCAATGCCTTCTTTCCAATCGGCTCCGGCACCGTGCAGCCTTCGGGCCAACTCCAGCAAAAACGTTTCGCCCGTGCGGTCATAAAGCCAGATGATGGATGCCAGCTGATCTCCCACGCGTTGATAATGCCAGTAGTGGCGCTTATCCAAAAGTTTGTCATCGGGGAGATTGGAAAGAAACCGGCAGTAGCCAAGCATCAGATTCAAAACGCGCTGATCGGAGGTCGCATCATAATACGTTTGCAAGGCGGCTTGCATCAGCATGTTCGGCCACAAATCCGGAGTGCCAAACTTCGTTTCGCGATTCGACTCGGGGCCGAACCATCCGTCCGGCTTCGCGCTTTTCAACGCGCCTTCGATCCATTTTTTCGTGGAATCCAAAATCCGTTTGCTGCCGCTGACATATCCCAGAGCAACCTGTCCCCGCAGCCAATAAGGCACTTCTTCCCAACCTGCGCGCTGCGAACTGCCTGTGCCAAGCCACGCGTTGTCGGCAGGGTTCAAAAACCTGCTGATCTGTTCCAGTCTGCCCGAAAACCCTTCGCATTGCAGATCAATCTGCACTTTCAGCCAGCCTTTTGCGCGCACCGCTCCAGGGGGCAGAGTTTGCAGCGGGCTGGGCATCAGCGGAGGCCGACGGTTTACATAAAACGCGTTGGGGTGCGTCGAACTCAGGCGCGGTTCACTGGTCACAGACTTTTGAAATTCAAGCATCATGAAACCGGTCAAAAACATCTACCAACGGATTTTATCCGTTAAGCCCGGCCAATTGTCCGTTCGAAAAGAAGAAGCGGGAAGATCCGCGCCGTTCACCAAAAAGCCGATCGCCGTATCGCTCCAACAGTACCGCACCGATGCAGGCTGCTTAACTTGCGGCGACCAGACAACCAGTCTGCTTCCCTCAACCTTCGCAACTGCAGGATGGAAAACTTTATCATCGCCCGCAATTTCAAGCCCCGCGGTGTTGTCACCTTTAAAATGCAGGCCCGCCGCATGATCGAATTCGACGATCATCTTATTGCCCGCGATCCGAGCTCGGCGAAACAGCGGGCCGCTGTATTCGCCAACTGTGCGGCCATAGGTTTTGGCAAGCGCCCAAAGCGCCAGCCGATGGCCGACATCCTGTTTGTTCACCGGATGAATGTCGTTAACGTTGCCTGTGATATCGCCGACCACAACCATGCCTGTGTTTTTCAGGGCCAGCGTCATCATCTGCGCTTCCCGCAGTTCGGGGCTCATGTTGTTGCCATAGGCAAACGGTGCAATCTGAACGAAATAAAACGGAAAATCGCCCTGGCCGAAATCTTCGCGCCAGTTGCGAATCATGTTCGGAAACGCCGTGCGATACTGAAACGCGTTGCCGACGTTCGCCTCACCCTGATACCAAATCGCGCCGCGAAGCGCAAAAGGTATCAGCGGAGCGATCATTCCGTTATACAAAACCGAAACGCTCCGCCCCTGAAAAACCGGCCGCGCCGGCAGCGATTGCAAACTGACCGATGTGCGAAACCGCCAGTTGGAAACGGCCGCGGTTTCGTTTTGGAAAACCAGTTTTACGGCGCCAAAATCCGAAAATCCGCCTTTTCCGCCCGTATCCAAAACCCGAACAGCCAAAACGTTTTCGCCTTCGTGCAGCGTGTTCTTAGGAATGGCGTAGTACCGCGGCTTCTGCCAGTCATTTTCCGCCCCCACCTGTTTTCCGTTGATAAAAGTGATGTCTTCGTCATCAATCGGGCCCAAACAAAGCGTGCTGGCCGCCGCAGCTTGTTGTTTCGTTGCCACAATCGTTGCGCGCACCCAAACAACGCCGTCGAACCCGGCCAGTCCCACCGATTCAAACGAAACCGGCCCGCCCGCAGCGGCAAATCCGGTCTCATCGCAGTTTTCTTGGTTCCATCTGCCCCAACCGATGTCGGCGGTTTCTAATTCGCGGTTCCACGCATCCATCGCCTTTGCAAACTCCACCTGCGCGGTTCTATTCTTTTCGATTGACGCCGCATAATCGGGAAGGCGCATCATCGCAGGTTCGCTCGTCCAATACTCCACCGGCGTTCCGCCCCAAGTCGAATCAATCAGTCCCACCGGAATGTGCAGCGCTTGGTACAAATCTCTTCCAAAAAAATATCCGCATGCAGAAAAACCCGCTGCAGTTTCGGTCGTACACACTTCCCACTTTCCGCCGCAGCGGGTTTCTGGTGCGCCGCTCATCTTTTTTTCAACGTGAAACAGTCTGATGTTCGGATAGTTCGCGTTGGCAAGTTCCTGCTCCTGATTCATCAACGGAGGCGGATAACCTTTTTTCAGCGTCATCTCCATGTTCGATTGTCCAGAACACAGCCACACCTCGCCGATCAGCACGTTGTGAATCGCAACGGTTCCATCGCCGGAAATTGTCATCGAATACGGGCCGCCCGCGCCGGGTGTGGAAAGCCGCACAAAAAACTTTCCGTTCTTATCTGCCGCGGCGGCAGCCTTGCTCCCCCAGCTTGCTGCAATCGTGATGCGTGCACCGGGCGCTGCCCAACCCCAAACCGCAGCCGACGAGCGCTGCTGAAGAACCATATTGTCGCCGAATAAACTCGCCATTCTGATTTCCGAAAAACTTAAGGCGAAACTCGACGCGCTAACAAAAAAGGCTGCCAAACGGAACATGACGCTCATTCTATCCGCTATTCGCGAGCAATCAGGTTTTCAAGCCGCGTTCGTTCCATGCCCGGCCCTGTTACGAACGCCCCAAAACCCCTTGCGCCGCCCGCATCGAAATAACCGATTTCGAACGGATACTGTCCTTTCAGCAGAAACGCGCTTCCCGTGCGCTCCGTATACGCTTGCAGGAAATCGTTGTCCACCACAACCGCCCCTGCAAGCGTCAAACGGCTTCCGTCGTCGCTTCCCAAAATGAAGCGATAAACGCCGTCGCGGGGAATGTTGATCACTCCGCGCCATCGAAACGCGACCGCCGGCTGTGACTCAAACCCTTCGATGCTGAATCGGTCGGTGGTGCCGCTTGAATTGGGGGTCAGCGAGTCAAAGTCAGGAATCTTATCGAACCTGCGCTGATACACATCAAAAGCGATTCCTTTGGCTGTCTGGAAATTCGAAACTCCGCGCTTGCACACAACGCTCACCGGCTTGGTTAAAAGTTTGCCGGCTTGCAGATAACCTGCCGTTACGACGCACTCTTTTTCGATATGAATCGGGCCGGTATAGACGGGCGACGCGCCGTTCGGAACGGTACCATCGGTCGTATAGCGCAGCTCGATTCCCGGCAGATTCACGCCGGCAAACGTCACGTCACACGCATCTTGAAACACCATCAAACCCGCTTCGGTGGTCGGCGGCTGCACATAAAAACTGATGCCTTCATCCGAAAAAAGTTTGTAAAAGCCGTTGAGCCGCTGCGAAAAATCGGGCCAATCTCTGTTCTGCGCCGGTGTCCACAACAGTTCCGCCATCGCCAGCATTCTGGGAAAAATCATCGTTTGCACGCGAGCGAAATTCGGCATCCATTCGGTCCAAACATTGGCCTGCGCACCCAAAACGAAGCGGGCTTCTTCGCTCGAAAGCGCCGCCGGCACCGGTTCATAACCGTAAACGTGCTCCGTCGAGGTTCCGTCGTATCCGTAATCAAAATAGCAGTGCGATGTTGGGCTCATCACCACCTGGTGACCGGCTTTTGCGGCCGCGATTCCTCCTTCGATTCCCCGCCAGCTCATCACCATCGCGTTCGGCGCAAGACCCCCTTCCAAGATCTCATCCCATCCCATGAGCATGCGGCCATGATCGTTCAGATACTTTTCGATGCGCCGAATGAAATAACTTTGCAGTTCGTGCGTGTCTTTCAATCCTTCGGCTTGCATGCGCTTTTGACAATCGGGACAGTTCGCCCAATAAAACTGATCAACCTCGTCGCCTCCGATGTGAATCACTTTCGAAGGAAACAGTTCCATCACCTCGTCCAACACGCCTTCCAAAAACTCAAAAGTTTTCTCTTTTCCTGCGCAATACGCCGTCGTTCGATACGGCCGTTCCGCCCGTTTTTCAACGCTGCAGGTGACTTCGGGATAGGCGACGAGCGCAGGAAGGCAGTGCCCAGGCATTTCGATTTCGGGCACGATGGTGATATGCCTAAGCGCCGCATAACGCACAATATCGCGAATCTGCGCTTGCGAATAGAACCCGCCGTAAACCCTTTTGCCGCTGACCTTTCCTGGAAATTCAAGGTTTGCATAATTCCAAATCTCGCCTTCGTGAGCGGTGCGCCACGCTCCAATCTCGGTAAGCCTTGGATACTTGCGAACCTCCATTCTCCAACCGCCTTCGTCAATCAGATGCCAATGAAACACGTTGAACTTGTATGCGGCCAGATAGTCGAGGTACTTCTTGATCTCTTCCACCGTGAAAAAGTGGCGTGAGCAGTCCAAATGCATTCCACGCCAAACGAACCGCGGCTTATCCATGATCTCCATCCACGGAACCTCGCGCGAATCGCGCAACAGTTGACGCACGGTTTGGGTTGCATAAAACGCGCCCGCCGCGGTTTTTGCCTCGATAAAAATCCCCTGCCCGCGCACCTCCAACTTGTATCCTTCTTCGCCCAGATCAGAAAGCGATGGATTCAGCCGAAGGTCAATCCCGCCGGTCTGCCTTTCGGCAGTTTGAGCGCTGCGCGCGTGCAGGTCGCGAGCCAAAGATGCCGCTTCCCATTCGCAGCCCGCACCGAAAGTTACTTCCGCGTGCTCATTCAGTTTCAAAACACCCGATCCGACGCGCATTTCAGCAGGCATCGGAATCAGCGAAATTCCCATTCCCATCATCCCCAAAAGCACCATGAAAGCCATTAAATCAGATTTCGATGGTTGAAAAACTGCTTCGGCGGACACTATGGCTTGAAAACCCAATTTCAGGAGGCACTATGACCAAAACCGAAGAGCACGAACTCCGGCGGGCCGCGGCGGCGTTAGGACCCGGCTACAAAGGTGTGCGGGCCGAAGCCGATTCTGAGCTTCGAACACAGGAGGCCGAACGCATTCGATCTGCCGATCTGCCCAACCCTCCCGCGTATCTTTCTCAAATTCACCAGGTGCAAGATTGGCGCGACCGAAAGGCAAAACTTTTCGAGATCGGCGAATACGAAGACAAGAACCTTTCGATCACCGAGGCCGACCTTCAGCGGCTGGCAGAAAACTTCGACCTGCCTGTGCCGATTCTCATCGAGCACGTGGAAAGTCCGCTTCGCATGGGATATCTCACCGAAGTGAAGGCCGTGGGCGGCGAACTTTTCGGCACGCTTGCCCTGACGCCCGAAGCAGACGAACTGATCGAAGCATCCGGCGCAAAATCGCTGAGCATCAGCGTTGCGCGCGATCTTTCGCGAATCTTCGAAGTGAGCATCGTGTCGAATCCTCGCATCGAAAGCGCCCGGCTGTTTTGCAGCGACTTTTCTGCGCTGGGGAAAAAAGAACTGACCAACGTAAACAGGTTGAAAGATGAACTTGAACTTGTCGAGATCGAAAAAGCGGTTGAGGGCATGATTCGAAGCGGAAAGTTCGGACCTTCGTTTGCCGAAAAGGTGAAGGCCGCAATTTTCAAAGCCAAAAAGATCGGTTTTGAAAACGAAATGCGAATGATGGTTGAACTTCTTTCATCAAAAACACCTATGGGTGAGATCGTGCCCGCGAACATCGCTCAGCCCGTTGGCATCACTGCGGAAGAAGCGCAGTTCTATCGCGATCACTTCCCGGGCCTCGATCTCGAAGAGATCGCAAAACATAAGGAGGCACTCTAAATGGCTGCTCTAACTTCGGCTTATGAAGCGCTTCAAAAGCCGACCATCATCGTTTCTTATAAAGTCGCAGCTGCGACAACGATTTACAAAGGCGGGCTGGTTGCCGTCAACGCTTCGGGATTTTTGGTTCCCATGAACCACTCTGTGGCGTCGTTGAAATTTGTGGGAATTGCAGAAGACACGGTTGCGAACTCAGGCGCCGACGGCGATCTTTCCTGCCGCGTTTCGAAAGCCGGAAGCGGTGTGTTTTTCAACACCAACTCGGCAACCCAAGCCGACCTGGGCAAAGAGGTGTATGGCAAATCTGACAACGAAGTGAACACCTCGACCGTGGGCCTGGTGAACCAGTACAAAGTCGGCACGATCGTTGCCGTGGAAAACACATCGCTGGGGCAAGCCGGACTTCGAATCAAGATTGATAACTATACGGTCTGACCCGTCCTCCCCTTTCCCCCAAAAAGGGGGAGGGGGCCCCGGAGGTGCGGCGCAAACCGGCAAAAAGGAATCCGATTGCCGGCGGCGAATGACGCCGCTATGATCTTGCGAAAAACCCAACTTGTCGTGAGCCTCGGCCTGTGCACGGGGCTCGCTGCATCCGTTCCAAAAGACCAAACCGCCAAGTTCGATGAACAAGGCGCGGTCATGTATTTCGAGTTTTATGAAGGCGATGCGAAATATGCCGGCAGCATGGACATGTTTCACTCGGTTTATGATCGTGAGAACAACCTGCTGTACATGTGCTTCGCAACCGCCGACCACAACATCCGCGACACAAAACTCAGCGAAGTGTGGTACTACAAGTCTGGCGGAAGGCCCGGAATCAGTCTGAAGCCCGAGAGTTATCAGTTCAAGACCTCAACCCAAATGTTTGGTGATGGAAAGATTCCTGATCTTGGGTTTGTGGGAATCAAGATTGATCTTTCCAGGCACATTGAACCCGTGCGTGACCTGCTGATTAATCTTGCGCCGTTGAAGCTCGGCCTTGCGCCCACCGGCGACCGGCCTTATGACATCAAAGCGTATGGATATGGCGATTCAGGATCGCCCGACCGCGACGAACCCGATTATGCCTACGTGCATCACAACCGAATGAAAGACGAAAAAGTCGGCACGAAACGGTGGTACACAAACAACGCAAGCAACTTCAACGTGAAATCCAGCATCTACGATTTCGACGGGATGAAATATGATCTGACCAAAGAAGGCGGAACCCGCAATGAAGGCATGGGTTTGATCGGAGATTCGGGCGGCGCGATTTTTGCGGACGATCCCAAAACGATGATCGGCGTTTTCACGAACTTCGATGGCAAAGATGTTTTGGACGAAGGATACGGAATTAAATGGGGCGTGAACGGCTACGGCGTGCGTTTCAATGAAACGTATATCAAGGGGCTGGATGATGCGTGCAAAGCGTATGCGGTTCCCGAGCCCAGTTCTGCGCTGATTCTGGCGGTGCCGGTTTTTGCGCTGCTGATTCGAAAGTTTCGAACTGCCGCCGCGTAAGTCATTTCCCTTTTGCCTCCGGATCATAGTGGGAAGGTGACGCCCAATGTGGTTTCGGCCTCTGGCCGATGAACTCACTGTGGTTTCGGCCTCTGGCCGATGAACAGATTCCTGTGATCGGCGGGACGCCGAAACCACCCTTTTCACCGCGCAGGTGTGGAAAGAGTCCGGCAGTTGAAAGCATCATCCACGCGATGATAAACGCCGCTTGAGTGCAAGCGCCGCCAAGCCCGCGCCGAAAGCAAGCACCGAAACGGGTTCGGGCACCACGGCGATTTCGCCGCCCAGAACGTAGTCGGGCCAGCGATACGACTGCAAAAACGTTCCGTTGCGATCGTGCTGTTCCAATAAGCCGGTTGCGGAAATGCTCATCCAAAACGTGTCATCAACCGGGTCATAGGCAAGGGCGGCGACGCCGACAGGAAACGGCTGATATTGAAAAAGCTGCGTGCCGTTCATGCTCCATTGCGTAACTTTTCCATCGTTCCAGTTGCTTGTCCAAAGCGAGTTGGTTTTGGAATCGTAAGTAATTCCGATGTCGCCGCTTCGCGCATTGAAAAGGAACTGACCGTTGGCATAGTTTTTGTCATACATAAAAACCTGACCATCGGTTGCGCCGAGCCAATGCACCATGTAAATGTGTGTGCCATCGAATGTTGCGTCATAGGCGGTGGTGTTTGGCGGATCGCCGCTGTTCCAGAAATTGGTATAGCCTGTTGGCGTTCCGTTGAGAAGGTATTCATCGCCTTGCTGCGGGTTGCCGCTTGTGGGCTGACCGCATGCTTGGCGCACGCGCAGGCCTTGGCCGAAATCTCCGATTGCGATCGGCATTTGTCCATCGGCGGCCCAGTTGTAGTTGAACTGAATCTGCCCGTTTTGCATGACCCAGGTTTTGCCCGGCCCTGATGTGCCCTGGGTTACGTAATAAGCGCTAGTTTGCGCCAGCGCTGCGGCGCTGATCGCTATTGATGCTAAGACGGCTTGAGTTTTCATCGTTCGCTCTCCTTGTTTCGGACCCGCGATCTCCCCGACCGACCGGATCCCAGTTGGAACTATAGCAAAGGCCTGAGCTCAGTATTGAAATTGCCTCTATGCCTGAAACACGTCCAAATCGGCAAGCAAGGTCGGTTGCAACTTATTGTATTCCTTCTCGGGCACCTTCATGTACCTCCACTCCCTTCCTGTTAATCTTGTGGCATTCTCGCACCAAATCTGTGCAGCACGATCCTTGTGTGGCACATCGATATCCTCTTGCCCTTTTGTCTCAGCCAAAACATGGATCCCGTTTACATCACGAATGACGAAGTCAGGATGGTAATAGCGAAGGTTTCCGACAGAGTCCGAGTATTCAATTGAGAATTGGAATTGCGATGGCAACTTGGCGAATGCCTCGACTTCCGGCGCCGTTTGTAGAAATGAAGCAAACTTTGCTTCGAACTCATTATCGCAGGCCACCTTATTGAACACAGTCCGATCTGCCTCAACCGTCCGACGGGACCAAGGAAACGGCTCGGTCTCCGACAGCTTTCGTCCGTCGTGAATCAGTTGCGGTTTTTGATCTTCGATGACCACTGCGCGAAGCGCTTTGACGAACTCTCTTATCGTTACATACATTGCGACATTGCTGTTCAAAGCCTTTAGAATGGCTGGCTCATCCAACTTCACTTCCTCACCAAACGCCTTCCTCTCAAGAAACTCTCGCACTTTGGGAACCAACACTGCGAACTGCGACGGCAGTTTGACGTCGTTCGCGATGCGGCGAGCATAGTAACCAATAACCTCTTCCGGCGTTTGCATCTCTTTGATCACATACTCGCGCTCTATTTCGCGCTTAAGCGTTACAATATCGAAGCCCTCGTATCGAAATTTCTGAAATTGGGTGTCGCCTTCTTTCTTAGGCAATACTGGACATTGAAAGCCCATAACGTCTATTGCCGCGATCTCATCCGCAAGACTCTTCTTGCGCGTCAGGATCGGTGACAAAACGGGCAGAGTGATATCCTTGGCCAACTTGTTCGGATCGACCTGGATGTCGACGATTTCGAGTTTGTCCTTCCCGACAACGAACGTCGAAAGCTCGAGATCCTCTTCCTTTTCAAGACGTTCGATAAACTCTATGAATGCTTTATTCCCGATTATGTCCACCCGCTCGACATAATCGTCCGCCACCCCTCGGAACATACGGCGCAAACCACGTCCAATCGTTTGCTCGGGAAGGATGTTTGCTTTGGCAGTGTACGGTCTCAATCCAACGATCACAGTTACGTTCTGCACATCCCAGCCTTCGCGAAGCATTAGCACGCTGACAACACAAGTTACTGGACTCTTGTCGTCATCAATGTCCCGAGCCAGTCGGCGCGCCTTGTCGAGGTCCTTTTTGGTGATCTCGCCTTTGGTGTCGGTGTGGATGATTAGGAGCTTTTCACCACCGAACTCTTCCGGGTACTTGACACGAAGCCAATCGCCCACGTCATCCGCTTCCGCCGTAGAATTCAGCATCACGAATAGGACCGGCTTCTTTTTGAATGGGGCGAGCTGATCGCGATACTCTTTCCATCTTTCAACGCCGGCTGTTAGATACGCCTGAAACTTGACGCTCGCCAATGGCGAAGGGCGTTCTGAAATTCCGGTAGTAATCCCTTTCATTGGGCGCTTGACAATTCCATCTTGAATCGCGTTTTTCAACGGATAATCAAAAACCGTCCAAGTGAAAAGGGTGCCCTTTGTGTGCCTCGGAGTCGCGGTGAAATCTAATTGAGCACACAGCCCGCCCGGCACTGAACCGTGAAGATTTCGTATCGTCTGATTCCACACTGAGTCTTCATCGTGCGTATGGTGGGCTTCATCGTTGAGAACGAGCACCGGGCCGCGGCGACGGATGATGCGGGGCGCGAAATCTTCGATTTCTACTTTTGAACTCGGCGGTTTTGAACCCATTACTTCTGCGATCGGCTCCGGTTCGTCAGATAAGTCTTCACGTTCGTGCAGTTGCTGAACGTTTGTCAGATAAAGGGCGCCGATGGATCCTGCTCGTTCGGGCTCGCCCCGAAGATAGACCTGATAATCCCACATCACCTGCAGCTCCTTGGGAATCACGGGATCCGATTTGAAAATACGTCCGTTTTGAAAGTCGGTTTTAAGTCGCTCGAAAACGATCACATTCGGCGCGATCAGCAAAGAAGTCTTCGCGAAGTCATCTCGGTCCTCGTTCACTGCATTGAAATACTGCCAAGCGATCGCAAGTGAAATGACCTTGGTCTTCCCACTTCCGGTCGCCATCTTCACGCAATAGCGAGCGAAGTCGTCGTGCTGCAGAAGGCGCAAATCGCCCGTGGTCGAGAAAGTTTCCAGCAGCGAACGTTGTCGTCGCGTTTGTGCAACTTCGAACAGATAGATCAAAGTCTCGATCGCGAGTTGCTGCGATGTGTGATACTTGAAGTCTGGAGCGCCCGGTCTTCTATGGTCAGTGAAGAACCAGTGGTTAAGCAGCGTTCGCGTGGTATCGGTGATCCCCTTGTAGCCGTCGCGAATTCCTCCCTCGCGCCACGCCTCGAGCTTCGTGATGATGCTTGGGACGCATGGTGCGGTCTTCGTGTGCCTCACGAACAGCGATGTTTGTCCTCGTTTAGATTTTCGCGCCACCTACTTCACCGTCACCCTCACGGCTTTCGTCGTATCGTTTCCGAGCAGGTCAATGACTTTGATTAGCAATGTGTATTCGCCTGGTTCGGGGTAATCGTGCTCGGTTGCCAAATCGAGTTTCTTGTTCTTGCGGGTCCGATAGCTCTGCCACATGTTGTGGAACGTGTCGCCTTTGTTGTCCCAGTCGATGGCCCAATAATCAACCCACTGAGACCAGTGCGTAATTTTCGATTGAACCTCCTCCGGCACATCGTCAGGTGAGATAACAAAGTTGGATAGGGCAACCTTTACTTTGCGTTTTTCGGTCTTGACATCCACGTCCAACGCGGCGAGCTCGTAGAACACGATGTCGCCTTGCTCGACAGCTCTCTTTTCGAGCACTTCACGGGGGATCTTTTTGAATGCGATGTTCACACCAGCGTCGGCAGCCTGCTTCTTGGCGACTTCGTTGATGTCGAACGCGAAGTCCCAGCCGAGGACGTCCACGCCGTTGGTCTTTGGAGCGTTTTCTCCCGTACCCATGATGCGCTTGAACTCGGCGCAGATCGCGGTAACGTCACCGACGCTGACGGGAGAATCAACAGTTCCGACGTGCACGAAGCGCGAAGCCTTCGAGCCGTGAAACCATTCGTATCCGGTGACCGCGTCGGCTTTGTACAGCTCTAAGATGAACTTGCGATAGCGTAATGTTTTCTCCGCAGCGTCCTCGCCGAATTCAGCGGCTTGCCATGCTTGCCGCTCGTACTTGCCGAGGTTTTGTACGACGAACGGCTTGACGTCGGGGATTTGGAGCAGGCGCTTGCGTGTGGTGTGGATAGCGAAGCGTCCGAGGTCGCAGGCGATCCAACGGCGTCCAAGCTTCTCTGCGACCGCAGCGGCTGTGCCCGAGCCGACGAAGCAATCAAGTACGAGCTGGCCCTCTGTAGTGGTAGACAGAATTATTCGCTTCAAGAGCGGCTCGGGCTTTTCTGTAGCGTATGTACCTCCGCCTTTCATGCGGCCCGCGTCCGTCCATATGTCCTGCAACAAGAGACCTTCATTTTCGTCCAGATAACTCTTGAGACATCGGAGCACACCCTTTTCCGGATTCCGCAAGTAGATCTCGCCTCTATGGTATGCCGCTTCCATGTCATCGATGCTGGCGTACCGCCATTCCCGCCGGGCGCCTGGTGTGCATCCGCGCCAGGGGAATCGATTCTTGGCTCCCTTCCATGTTGCATCGTCCAGCTTAAATCTGCGCCCTGGAACGTTCTCGTTTCCAGTATATGGAACCACCCGTCCATCGGGAGTCTCTATGAGCGAATACTCTTTGAGACCTCCTGGATTGAGGCCCGTGCGTACTGCGTCGGGACAATAGAGTGGTTTTTCTGCCTTCGAAAACCAATAGATGCAGTCATGAATGAATCCGTACCGATTCTTTGCGTCATTGTGTGCATCTGTTCTCTGCCAGATGATTTCATTCTGAAATCGGCCACGAAAGATCTCATCAAGCATCACCTTCGCGTAGTGGCCGTAGTTCGGATCTAGATGTAGAAAAAAGCTTCCGCTATCCGACAAAAGTTCGAACAACAAAGCTGCCGTTTCGAACAGCCAATGGATGTAACCGTCGATACCTGCGCTCCAAGTGTCGCGATAGGCCCTTTGTTCGATTACAGACGCTTCTTTTGTAAACTCCAAGCCGTCTTCGGGCACTTTTGCGTGAAAAGAGAAGTCAGCCCCTGTGTTGAACGGCGGATCAATATAGATCAGGTCCACCTTTCCGGCGAACTCGTCAAGCAGCGATGGCAAAACGTACTTCTTGTCTCCCCAGATCAGACGGTTGCGCCATTCAGTCTCCCGCTTTCCCGCCCAAAGAGCCTCAAGCGACTTCTGCCTCTCTTGCGCCGATTCGTTCACCGTCTCGACAGTCTGAAACGGCAGGGCGATCCTCACCGGAGACGCCTTCACCCTCCGGTCTGGATCCAGATATTTCCCCTCCCAAATCAACTCAGCCATAAATCAATCCACCAGCAAGTCCAGATAACTTCGAAACAGATACCTCCGCTCTCGTTCATCATCATCTGGCCATAAGATACCAAGCTCAGAGAGTCGTTCGAGGGGCCGCCTCGCGCCAGCGAACGTCATTCCACGCTTTTGCATCGTGAGTTTAGCGGTGGTTGAAGGGTGCAAGAACAGATCGTCCAAAATCCTGAGCGCGGTACCTGCGCCGCGGCCCATTTTTTCGCGGATGAGTTGTTGCGTGCTCTCCCTAAGTTCGATGATTTGAAGAGCCGTTTCCGCCGCGTGGTTGCTGACTTCCGACACAGCCCGAAGGAAAAACTTCAACCAACCTTCCCAATCGCCTCTGTCCCTCGTTGCCTGCAGGCGATCATAGTACTCGGTGCGATTCTGTTTTAAGAAATAGGACAGGTACAGCAGGGGGCGACGCAATACCTCTTTTTCGCATAGCAGAAATGTGATCAGCAATCTACCGATACGGCCATTACCATCAAGAAACGGGTGAATCGTTTCAAACTGCGCGTGTGCCAAACCAACTTTGACCAAAATCGGCATCGGTTCTTTGTCGTGTAAAAACATTTCCCATCTTCCCAGCGCATTGTTCATTTCGTCTGGGGGCGGCGGAACAAACATCGCATCCATGAGTTTTGCTCCTTCAGGGCCAATCCAGTTTTGACTGGTGCGAAATTCTCCTGGAGACACCTGACCGCCTCGCGCACCAAGCATCAAGCGGGCATGAATCTCCTTGACAAGACGAAGAGAAACAGGAAGCGTCTGCAAGCGCTTTAATCCGAGATCCATTGCCGCCACATAATTGGCCGTCATCATTGCGTCATCTGGGTGTCGCGGTTTGCGAACATGGGACTCCATCTCAAGGAGTTCCGTCAGCGAACTTTGCGTACCCTCAATCTGACTGGAAAGCACTGCTTCTTTTCGTATGTACATGTGAACAAAGAGGTCTTCGTTCGGCAAGCGGACTGATACGCCGTCGAGTCGGCCGAGGGCCCGGTCCGCCTTTGACAGCGCCTCAAGCAAGGCCTTGTCGTACCTGAGTGCAGGTGTGGGAGGGAGGACGGCCGGGATAAAGGCCAGATAGCCGGAAGGCTGCCTCTTATACCAACCTGACCTGGGTGAACCACTCCCGGCCGCTATATTTTGCATTGCTATAGTATCATACCCTCCTGCCAAACACACTCTCCGTGATACTCATGTATTGGACTTGAGTCGATCATGATACTTTAACTTTGCACAGTATAACAAGAGAGCCTCGACTACTACTTCATGATACAGGCGGATAGTACGGATTTTTGATATCGCCTGCCGGCGCAATCTAGCCCCTGGTTGAAAAGGTGCCTGCGAGCGCACTAAGGGGTGAAACATACCAAAACAGGAGGCATAGATGGCCATTACCAAATCCGACATCCCCGACCTGCTGCTGCCAGGGCTCAGAACCGAGTTTGACGCCGCTTACCGGCAGCGCATCAACGACGGGGTGGTTCCCGAAATCGCCACCATTGTGAACACGACCGTGGCATCGCAAAAATACGCCTGGCTGGGAAGCGCTCCAACCATGCAGGAGTTCATTGACGAGCGCAAGCCCGCCGGAATGAAAGAGTACAACTACACCATCGAAGACAAAACGTTCGAGGCGAGCATCGCGGTAGATCGCAAAGCGGTCGAGGACGATCAGTACGACATGATCCGCCTTCGCGTGCGCGACTTGGCTGACCGCGTGGCTGCGCATCGGCACCGCATTGTGGTTGAACAGCTGGCAAACGGCTTTACCAAAAACGGATATGACGGCGTGAGTTTTTTCAACACATCGCACCCAACCGTTCCGGGAAGCACCTATAGCAATCGTTCGACCGATGCGCTGAGCGCTGCGGCAATCGCAACCGGATTCAATCAGATGATGCTGGTTCCGGATGACAAAGGCGAACCGCTTGGCATTATGCCGGATACGCTGGTTGTGGGTCCGAAACTGCAGTGGACAGCGCTGGAACTGATCGAAAGTCCGATTGTTGTTTACAAAGGAAATTCGAGCGACAACGCAAGCAGCACTCCGTATCGAAACGTGTTTCAAGGAAAACTTCGATTGATCGTCTCGCCCTATTTGCAGGGAACGTTTGATGACTACTGGTTTTTGCTGGACACGGGTCGAGCGATGCGCGGCGTGATCTTGCAGCAGCGCAGCGATGTTCCGGTTGAGTTTTCCGCATTGGACAGTTCGAATACCGATGCGAGTTGGTGGACCGATCGGTTTTATTACGGCGTGCGTGCGCGCTACAACGTAGGCTACGGCTTGTGGCAGACGGCATACGGTTCGATTCTGTAATTTGAACGAATGCCAACAAGGAGGCACTAACACCTATGAATTTCAACGATATTCCAACGCTGCTTGTGGCGCTTGGCGTCGGCGGTTTGGTCGGCGCCGTTGCTGCCGCCATCACGGCGTCTTCGCGTTTGTCAAGCGATTTTCAAACGTTTCGCAGCGTGTTTCGCGCTTACATGATCGGAAAAGACGATCCTGCAAGCAAAGAACTTGCAGCAAGGTTTGAAACGCTGAACAACGATGTCGCTTCGGCATCGAGCGCGTTTGACCGCGTCAAGCGCGCATTAAAAAGGAGATAGCATGGCCGAACTTCTTGCCATCATTGGCACATCGCTGTGGATGATGCGCACCAGCATGAACTATCAGCGCAAGATGAGCGAGAAGTTCATCGAGCATCTTCAACAATCGCTTGCCGCAAGGCAGGAAGAGAACCGGCGGAACTGCGCTCTGCTGAAGCAGCTGACGGGCGCAATCCGCCGAAACTCTCGCATGATTTCAAAACTTAAGGAGGATCTGTATGTCGCTTTCGGTGAGCGTGAGCACGGTGAAGCGAAAGTGCCGAATAACGGTATCTGACTTCGACACGGAAATTCAAGATACGATCAACGAACAACTGCCTGCGATCGAGTTTAGTTTGGATGAAACGTTTGTTGCCGATACGGGCAACACAGGTTTGCAGGCAACCTTGAATTTAGGAGCGTCCGAGGTGATCAGCGGCGAGTTTTTGGCGCAGCTGTTCCGCGACGCGGGCTCGTCGGAAGAGATTGATTTTTTCGACATTCGATTTGGAAGGCGCAACGAACAGTTTGCGGACGCAAAGATCATTGATCCTTTCGGGCTGAAGGCGCAGGGATGGCAGAGGTTATCTCCGTTTTTGAAAGCGCAGGCGCCGATGATGGCAGAGACGCGCTCGGCAATCGCTGCGAAGGTGCCGCTGATTTCTGATGTGGAGTTTGAATCATGACGGAAAAACTGCATCGAATGCGTAGAATGGTGGAGCGGCGCGGCGAGACTTTTATGGTTGGAGCGAATTCGCATACCGGCATTTTTGGAATCGCTGCGCACGCCGACGCTCGCAACTATCTTCCCGAAGCGGCTCTGAGCGGGGCGAACACCCCGCTTTATGCAATCATGGTAAAAGATGATGACACCACGCTGCCGACCGATTCGATCGTTTGGGCAGGAATGACGTTGACGATTCATGGAATCGTTGCGCGGGTTCAAAACGGGGCGACGCTGTTCAAACTGATTTTTGCGAGTTAGTTATTTCGAAGGCGTTCTATGCGGTTTTGCGAGGCGGCGAGGATGTGCTGCTGCAGTCTTGCATCGAGCGTCAGCTTGCTTATTGCGGCTTTGGCATGGCGGTCGAATGCCGCAATGAGGTTTTGGAGCATTGCAGCGACCGCGCCGCGTGGAATCTCAAACAGCCTGCCAAATTCTGCGAAGTCTGCGGCTGTAAAATCCAAGTGATCGCATGGATTTTGTTGATTGTGGCAGTTGGAGACCGACTTTGCAGGCGTGAAGCAGGGCGATGTGGGCTGAAAACCAAGCGATGGCTTAGTTTTGAAGATTGAGGATTGCGTAGCCGCCGAAGTAGGCGTGCATGACTCGCGTTGGATGCACGGTATCCCAAAACAGGTAGCGGTCGGGATCGCCGCTGCCGCTGTCCATATAAGAATCGGTGATGTTGGTGAACCCGAACGCAAGCGGGAACGCGCGGACGAGCATAAAGTAGCGCTGCACATCGAGCATGGTTAGGGTTGCAAGCGGGTGGGTGGATTTGAACGCCCAGAATTCGAGTGCGAGTCCTTGATTGAATGCGAGCGAGAGCGCGTTAAGCGTATCTTGATCGGGAGTTCCGAGCGCTCCAGGCGTGTAACCCAAAAGCGGAAGATTGCCGACGAGAATGTTGCGGGCTCCTAAGTTGTACAACGTTTGGAGTTCGTTGTGAATGTTGGCGAGTGGAATTTGTGGATTGGTTTGGCCAGACAGAAAATCGTTTGCGCCGATATAAAAAATCACGAGATCGTTTTGCGAAAACTGGCCATAGCGCGATCGGAACGCATCTATCTGCCGCTCCACGTTCGGCGTGCCGGCATGACTGAAGCCTGATCCGGTTTCTGCTCCGCCATAGGCGTAGTTAGTTCCGCCGCCGAGCGAAGGGTCAACGCGAAGGCCGAAATGTGCGGCGATAGTTTCCACCCAAACTGGGCCGTTGGAGAATCGGCCGTTCCAATAGGGCGACGGCGGATAAAGGCCGAAGGTCATGCGATAAACGTTGCCGGTGTCGCTGAGGCTGTCGCCGAAAACGACGGCTCGGGCGTAATTCGCTGGCAGCGCGGCTGCAAACGCCCCGCTGAAAATTACGAGGAGCAGACTCCTTACGATTCTGCGCAGCATAGCCTGAACAGGGTACCTGAAGGCGGGCGAGTTGGTAATCTATCCGGCGTGAGAACGGTTATCACGATTTGCGCGACACTTTTTGCATGCGGCGCGATCGCTTTTGAAAGTTCAACTCAGGCAGCGCAGGGTGTTTTGCGAAGAACGTTTCCAAAAATCGCTGGAAAGTTTGTGTTCAGAGATTTGAAGATGGACTCATCAGGGAGCGACGCTTATGAAATCGAAGCGAAAAACGGCAAAGTTTATGTGAGCGGCACAAGCGCAACCGCGATGTGCAGAGGCGCTTATCAGTATTTGAAAGACGAATTCGATTCGATCGCGACGTGGGAGGGGATTCGGCTGGGAGAACCGAATCGCGTCAGCGAAGAAGAAGAACGTGAACGAGAAGAGCAGGGGCGGATTGAGATCGAGGATATGCCGAAAAGGCGTGTGGTTTGTCCGGTGCGATATCGGCACTATTTTAACGTTTGCACGTTTGGGTACACGACGGCGTTTTGGGATTGGGCCCGGTGGGAAAAAGAGATTGACTGGATGGCGCTGCACGGCATCAACATGCCGCTTGCGATGAACGCACAGGAGGCGATTTGGCAGAGGGTATGGAAATCGTACGGATTTACGCAGCAGCAGATTGACGGGTTTTTTGCAGGTCCGGCGTTTTTGCCGTGGCACCGAATGGGCAACATCAATGCGCATTGCGGGCCTTTGCCGCAACGCTGGCACGAAGGACAAGTGGCGCTTCAGCGAAAGATTTTGGAACGGGAGCGCGCTTTGGGAATGAAGCCGGTGGTTCCGGCGTTTTCGGGATTTGTGCCGCCGAGTTTTTCGAGCCGCTTTCCTCAGGCTGAGGTTTTGCGGAATGCGGAGTGGGCCGGGTTCGAACCGACGTTTTTGCTTTCACCGCGGGACAAGATGTTTAGAGAGATCGGCGCGGCGTTTATTCGCGAATACACAAATGAGTTCGGCACGGATCATCTGTATTTGGCCGACGTGTTCAACGAAATGACTCCGCAGGTTTCCGAAAAGACGAAACTTGAGGATTTGGAAGCGGCGGGCAGAGCCGTTTATGACGCAATCGCCGCGGGCGATCCGAACGGCGTTTGGGTGATGCAAGGCTGGCTGTTCTTGAATGACCGCGGCTTTTGGGGAGCGCCCGAAGTCGAGGCTTTTTTAAAGCCCGTGCCGAATGACAAAATGATCATTATTGATCTGGCGTGCGATCAGTATGAGGTTTGGCGCACACAGCCGGCGGTGCGAAACAAGCAGTGGATTTGGTGCGTGCTGCATAACTTCGGCGGCAACACCGCAATGAGCGGGAATTTGAAACTGTATATGGATAGGGCAAAGGCAGCGCTTGCCGATTCGAACAAGGGAAACCTTGTTGGAATGGGAATTACGATGGAAGGAATCGAACAGAATTCGATTAATTATGAACTTGCAACCGATTTGATGTGGCGAACAGAGCGCACATCTTCTTTGGACAACTGGGTTGCACAATGGGTGCACAATCGGTATGGCAATGCGGCGGGCGAACTGCAATCGGCTTGGTGGGAGATTGTGAAGCAAGCGTATTCGGGACAGTATGAAACTGCGGCCTATGAACGAAGACCTTCGTTTTCGGCGGCGAAGGACACTCTCGACGATTTGAAAGTGTGGAAGCGGATTTTGGGTTTGATGCTTGCGGGAGCGCAGCAGCACGCGGGCAATGAACTGTTTCAGCACGACGTTTGCGATGTGGCGAAACGGTTTTTGGATGAACAGGCGCGGGTGACGCTGTATGCGGCGCTGGCATCTCCAAGCGTGGAAGAGAGGAAGAAATGGTCGGCGGCGTACTTAGAACTGCTCGATGATATTGATCGGCTGCTGTTCACGCGCCCTGAATATCGGTTGTCGCGTTGGATCTCGGCGGCTCGATCTTGGGGAAAGACCGATCAGGAAAAAGATTTTATGGAGTGGAACGCAAGGACTCAGATCACGATTTGGGGAGGGCCGGTTCTGCACGATTACGCTGCGAAGGAGTGGAGCGGGCTTGTTTCTTCGTTTTACGTTCCGCGGTGGAAGATGTTTCTTGATGAAATGATCACACCGCAAATGAATCCTGTTCCTGTCGAAACGCGGATTGCGGAATGGGAGCAGAGTTGGACGAAGCAGCATTCTGCGTTTGCGGTTTATCAGCGCGAAACCGCGGCAGAAGCCGCCGCAAGAATGCTGAAAAAATACGCTTCGGCGCCCGAGATGATCGAAGATCGAGGCATTGCGGTTGGAAAAACCGCCACCGATTCTGGCGGCACCGAAGAGGGAGGTTCTCCGATGAACGCGGTGGATGGAAAGGCGACCGGATCGTATTGGGCGGCGCATCCTTATCCGCAATGGTGGCAGGTGGATTTGGGTTCGGTCGAGCGCATAGGAAGCGTTACTGTGATTCCGTTTTATGACGGAACTCGGTATTACCAATACACGGTGGAGGTGTCAACGGACGGCACACATTGGAAGCGCGTTGCCGATATGAGCAGCAACACCACGCCGGCGACGTTGTTTGGAGTCAGGCACAGTTTTGAACCGACCGGAGCGCGTTTTGTTCGGGTGAACATGCTTTTCAACAGCGCAAATGTGGGTGTGCATCTGATGGAAGTGCGAGTGTATCGGTCGTGAGCCTCGGCGGCCGAATGGAGAGCGAGATCGGCGAGCAGCCGTCTTTGTTGGCTCGGAACGCGCAGCGATATTTTGAAGAACTGAGCGAATGGATTCAACCATCGGAGTACCAACTCGTGACGCTCGCAGCGAGAGGGAGTTCTGACAATGCGGCACTGTATCTTCGGTATCTGATCGAAGTGAACTGGAAGATTCCAGCGATGCTGATCGCGCCTTCGGTTCTCACGAAGTTTCATTCGCGGGTCAGATATCCCCGCAGTTTGTGCGTTGGGATTTCGCAATCGGGTGCCGCGCCGGATGTGGCGGCTGTTTTGCAGACTATGCGCGACGCGGGTCATGCCACGCTCGCGATCGTGAATACAGCCGATTCGTTGTGCGCCGCATCGGCAGAACATGCGTTGGATTTGGGTGTGGGCGAAGAACGTTCGGTGGCGGCGACCAAAACGTATACTGCATCGCTTCTTGCGTGCTATCAACTTGCGCGGTGCGGGGCGGAGTTAGAGCCGCCGAAACTGCCCGATGAGAGGTTTTTGGAATTGTGTCAATCTTCGGCTTTGGCGTGGGCGCCAACGGTGTCGAATGCGGGAGTGGTTTTTGCTTTGGGGCGCGGTTATTCGTTTTGTTCGGCGCACGAATGCGCTTTGAAACTGATGGAGTGCGCGCTGGTTTCTTGCAAAGCGTATTCGAGCGCGGATTTTCAGCATGGGCCGAAGGCTTTGCTGGCCGATGATTCGGTTTTGATTCTTTTTGGGGATGTTGCGGGCGAGGGTTTTGGCAGGCGGTGCATCGAAGCGTTGGGATCGGGCGAAGTGTGGGGACCGATTTGGGACGCGATATTTGCACAGCGGCTTGCGCTTGAGATCGCCCGTCTGCGCGGCTTAGATCCTGACGCGCCTGCTCATCTTTCAAAAGTTACGAAGACTCTGTGAGGATCGCATCCATCGCGTTGGATGTGTTGGCGATGCGAACCAGCGGGTGATGTTTGTAAGGTGGAATCATTTCGGCAACGATCGGCCCTTCGTATTCGATTGCCTTAAGGGCGGCCACGACCGCGGGCCAGTTTACATCGCCTTCCAACAGGTCAACAAACCCGTCGGCGGTGCCGACTGAACGGCGAAAATCTTTAAAGTGCACGCCAACGACATGTTTGCCAAGAATTCGCAGCCACTGTTCGGGATATCCGAAAGGCAGAACGTTGGCGACATCCAAATAAGCGCCGACGAACGGAGAGTTCAACTGCTCGATAAACTGAAGCATTTCGTTTGGCGACATGAGAAACCGGTTCCACACGTTTTCGATTCCGATTCTTACGTTGTGGCGCTGCGCAATGGGAACGGCTTGTTTAATGCCTTCGGTGGCGTGATTCCACACGTGTTGATAATCAAGCGGCTGACGTTCGGGCATAAAGAAAACGTCCACGGCTCCGGGAATCACGAGGAGCGTTTTGACTTTGAGCCAGCCGGAGATTTCGATAAGACGCTCCAGGTCTTCAAAAGCGGCTTTGCGATTTTGTTCGGTTTCATCGGCGAGAGAGCGTGACCAATAGATTCCGCTGGCGGCCGAGGCGATGCGGATTCCGTTTTGGGCGGCGAATTCAAGAATGTTAGAGCACTGCTCGCGCGTTGCGTTCAGTCCGAAAGCGGTATTTTCGCTGCCGATGCCGATTTCCACAGCCGGAAACCGATACTGCTTTGCAAGAAGGATACAATCGCAAGGATCGAGAGTGCCCTCTAATCCGCCGGGAAATGACCAGGAGTTGATGGATTTGATGAACATGCGCGAAGCGTGCAGATTTTACCGTTTAAAGAAGGAATGCTGCCGCCGCGCGTTGAATCGGCTTAGGTGATGCTGAAAGTTGGAATCGTTGGGTGCGGTTTTATGGGGCGGATGCACGCCTCCGTTTATGGTTTGTTGAACGATGCGCAGCTGTCGGGCGGAATGGATGCGAACGGCGCGCAGGCGGCAGAGTTTTCCGAAAAGTTTGGCGTGCCCGTGACTGAAAGTTTTGAGGAGTTGCTGGAATGGGGCGTGGATGCCGTGGACATCTGTCTTCCCACACATCTGCACAGCCGATTCACGCAAATGGCGGCACAAGCGGGCAGACACGTTTTGTGCGAAAAACCGATGGCCCTGAATTTGCAGGAAGCCGACGCGATGATCGAAGCGTGCGCAAAAGCAAACGTTGGACTGATGATCGGTCACTGCATTCGATTCTGGCCCGAATACGCCTATCTAAAGCGGATCACCGACGAGCGGATGTTGGGCAACCTGCTTTCGATCAACTTGACGCGGTATGGAGAGTTTCCGCACTGGTCGACCGACAACTGGATGGCCGATGAAAAGAAATCGGGCGGCGGCGTTTTGGATATGCATATTCACGATACAGATTACGTTTTGTATCTTCTTGGAGAACCGCTTGAGATGGTGTCGTTTGGTTCGGTTGATGAGCGTGGTCCGTGCCATGTGTTTACAACGATGCGCTATCCCAACTGCGTGGCGCATTTGGAGGGCGGGTGGAATCTGCCATCGCTCACGCCATTTAAAATGGCGTTCCGAGCGATTTTTGAAAACGGCGCAGCGATTATGGACGGCGGCCCGCTGACGATTTTTGAAAACGGAAAGCAGCCGATGCAGCCATCGTTTGAACAGATGAGCGCCGAAGGCGGCGGAAATATCTCTAATCTCGGTGGATATTTTCACGAGATCGAGTATTTTGTGCGCTGTTTGAACAGCGGTCAACCGTTTGAGATCGTAACTCCGCAATCCTCGCGGCTTTCATTGAAAACGGCACTGGAAGAGATTGCCCAAATTCGCGCTCACAGGTCGCGATAGTTGATTGTAAACGTGTCTCCTTGATTGATGTCGCCGGTTTTCCAGCCTTTCAGAAACCAGCGCGTGCGCTGTTCGGCTGTTCCGTGAGTGAACGAATCGGGCACGACGGAGCCCTGAAATTTTCGCTGCAAAGCGTCATCGCCGATCGCCGCGCAGGCGTCCATAGCAGATCGAATGTCATTTTCGTCTAAAGATTGGAACTGTTGTTGTTCGTAATGCGCCCACACGCCGGCGTAAAAATCGGCCTGCAGTTCCAGCCGAACCGAAAGGTGGTTGCGCGTCGTTTCGTCGGCTGTTTGTTGAAGTGCGTGGATGCGGCTTAATGTGCCCAGAAGGTTTTGCACATGATGGCCGACTTCGTGCGCGATGACATAGGCTTGCGCGAAATCCCCCTTCGCGCCAAGTTTATCGCGCAGCACCGAATAAAAGCCCAAATCAATGTACACCTTTTGATCGGAATCCAAATAGAAGGGACCCATTGCGGCAGATGCTGTTCCTGCGCCGGTTTGCACGCGATCTTTGAAAAGCACGAGAGTGGGAAGCGTGTAGGTGCGGCCCGCTTTTTGGAACTGCCCCGTCCAGATGATTTCCGTGCTTTTCAGAGTTACGCGGACGAACGACTCCAGTTCGCGTTCTTCGGCGGTGGGGACATACGGCCCGGTTTGAAAAGTTGATTGATCGTCGAGTTGGCTGAGAACATCCAGCGGGTTGGTGCCGGTGAGCCAAGAAACCGCGAGAACCAACAGCAGCGTGCCGATTCCGCCTCCTGCAACCATGCGCCCGGGCGTCATTCCGCGCCGGTCTTCGATGTTGTCGCTTTGTTCCCTTCCCTTCCAACGCATAACGTTTGATAATCTTAGACGATTTTAAATGAGATATATTGACAGGATGAAACCTGCCGTTGTTCTGGTTTTGGCTCTGTTTGGACGCTGTTTTGCTCAGACGTCGCAAAGCGATGTGCTGTTCGCCGGCAATTTGGCTGGAACGAACACGGTTTCGAGGACGGCGGACGGCATCGAGTCGAACACCAGCATCGAGATCGGCGCGCAAAAAATCGAGAGCCGCCTTACGGTCCGATTCAAAGACCGCAAGCCGATAGAGATCGCGCTTGTGGAAACCATCAACGGGAAGCAGGGGGAGTATTTGTGGAAAAACGGTCGGCTTACGGTTTCGCACGGAGGAAAGAAAGATTTTGAAAACCGGCCGTTTGAATTGAAAACTTCGGCGCTGTTTTCTACATATCACTTCATTACGGCGGAAACGATTTTCGAACAGTTTCAGCGCGCGGGCAAGCCAAGAACCATGAAGGCGCTTGATTTGAGTTCACTCACGGAGTTTGAGCTGGAACCTTCGGTATCGGAGGTCACGGTGGAAATTGATCACAAGCCTGTTCCCATCGAGATGTTCAAGACAAGCATCAAAGGGATCGAACTCCAGTATGCGTTTCGGAACGGTGTAGTTGTTGGCTTCAAGGTTCCGGCGCAGATGTTCGAGATAGTTGAAACTGATGCACGCGGCGTGTTTGTGGATCCTCTTGCAAAATATCCCGAACTGAGTCAGCCCGTTTTCAAAGTAAAAAAGATCGAGCGCGCAAGAACTTTGATGCGCGACGGCACAGTGTTGGTTTCGGAGATTCGCATGCCGGATGCGGAAGGCAAGTTTCCAACCGTGCTGATTCGCACACCGTATGGCCGGGCAGAGATGGCAGCGGCATATGAGTGGTTCGCAAAGCGCGGATATGTTGTGGTTTCGCAGGATGTGCGCGGGCGCGGCGGGAGCGGCGGCGATTGGGATCCGTTCAATCATGAGGTTGCCGATGGATACGATACGCTTTCGTGGATTGCGAGCCAGCCTTGGAGCAACGGAAGCGTCGGCATGATCGGTGGGAGTTATTTGGGTTTTGTACAATGGGCGGCGGCAGTAACGCACCATCCCGCACTAAAGTGCATCATTCCGCAGGTGAGCCCGCCCGACCCGATCAATAACGTGCCGTGGGATCACGGGTGCTTTTTCTTGTTGGGAAACGTTTGGTGGTCGCGCATTGTGATGAATCGGAACGCGAATATGGCTGCGGCAACTCAAGGGTTTTCTTCGCTCAGCGCTTTCACCGCAATGCCACTGACCAAAGTGGATGACAAACTGTTTGGAAAATCCATTCCCTTTTTTGACAAGTGGACGACAATGACGCGCATTGAAGATTGGCCGGGAGCGTTTCGTGAATCGCAAGTGGGAAGTGTGCACATCCCCGTGCTTCATGTGAGCGGTGTGTGGGACGGCGACGGAGTAGGCACGATGATGCATTACGAGGCATTGCAGCGGTCTGGAGGAAATCAATGGTTGGTTTTTGGCCCGTGGGAACATGCGTTCAACACCCGATCCAAATATGGCGACGTGGATTACGGGCCGAATGCGATATTGGAACTCGATTCAATGTATCTAAGGTTTTTCGACACGTTTTTGAAAGACAAACAGGTGAATTTGCAAGCGATGCCGCGCGTGAGGTTTTTCATTTCGGGAATGAACGCGTGGTACGAAGGCGATGCATGGCCGCCTCGAGGGACGAAACAGATAACGATGTATCTGAACGGGGGCAAAGCGAACGGTGGCAAATCGAGCGGCACGCTGACTTCTTGGGCACCCCATGAAGGGGCGGATCGGTACGATTATGATCCACGAAAAGTCAAAATTCCGGCATCGCTCGATATAGACTCTTCCGCGGCGTCGCTTTCGAGCAAAGTGAGCGAATTCGGCAAAGATTCGCTGCTTTATTCCAGCGAACCGTTCAAGAATCCCACCATCGTTGCAGGACCGCTTACCGTGAAGTTAGAATTCAAGACCACTGCGCGCGATGCGGCAGTTCACGCATTGGTGTTCGACCGCGCTCCCAACGGAAAGGCGATGATCGTTTGCGGGCCGGGCAACATGCGTGTGGGGTTCAGTTCAAACGGAATTCAGAAGCTGAAACCGGGAAAAGTGTATTCCATGAAAATAGAGCCGTGGCTTTTCGCGCACGAGTTTAAGCCTGGCCACCGGCTTTTGATTGTGATTACCAGCGACCGTTTTCCTGAGTACGCGCGCATTCCCGGCACCGGAGATCCTGACGATCGAGCGGTGAAAATGATTCGCGCGACGCACACCGTTTTGCGCGGCGCAAAAACATTTGTTCAATATTATCTGTTCGATCGGCAGCTGGTCAGGCGCTAACTTTTCGCTCCGGATTTGATCCAATTGGAAATGATCGCGAGTTCTTCGGCTGAGACCGGCTCGCCTTTTGGCGGCATTTTTTTCACGCCCTCGCCTTTGATGGCGCGGATGATGAGGCTGCCGTCGGGATTGCCAGGCTCGACCGCGGGTCCGATTCTGGTTCCAGCCATGATTTTCTGATATGAGGTGAGATCTAATCCGGCTTTCGGTTTGGCACCGGAATGGCACATCACGCAATGCTTTGCAAAGACCTCTGCCGCTTGGGCATAGGCGGTCGGAGGCGGCGCGCCTGTTTGTTGTGCAGTTTGCTCGCTCTTTTGGCACCCCACAGCGCCGAGCCAGATGCAAGCGGCCAAGAATAGAATCCATTTCATAGCATGGCAAGTTACCCCGACTTAATCTGCGCCCATTTGCGCGGCAGCCGCGGCGGGGTCCTCCCGACTTTTTCGAAGATCGGCAGCAGACGGTCGGCATCGAGGGGCGCAATTCTGATCGTTTGAAATTCCACCAGTCTCAAACCAAACGCTGCGGCTTGTGATTCGGCAATTTGGGATCTTTCCGCCGGAGTGCGCATCGGCACGAACTTGCCGCCGACCGCCGCAAACGCCGCACAGATTTCGACGAGAATTGCGAATCGCGCAGTGGCCCGGCTGGTTACGAACTGGTACTGCTCTCGGTATCGCTCGTTGTGGGAGAGTTCTTCTGCCCGGGCATGCAGAATCTCAAAAAGCACGGGAAGCGGCGAATCGCTCCCAAAAACGGATTGCATGAAGCTCACAGCCTTTGAACTGGAATCCAAACAGGTCACTTTCAAATCGGGCCTGGCGATCGCCAGCACTGCTCCAGGGAATCCTGGTCCGCTGCCAACATCCAGCACGTTCGCGCCCTTTGGAATCAAGGGCGATAAAGATAAACAGTCCAGAAAGTGCCTTTTCCAACATTCCGCTTCGGGAACAGCCGTTAGATTCATTTTTTCGTTCGCGCGATATAGGCGTTTTTCGAAAACCGAAAACGCCTCGAGTTGGGTGCGTGAAAGATGGAGTCCGAACGTTTCGGCTTCATTTAGCAGCGAAGCGCCGTCCATCGCTATTGCCCTTCATCCATCGGAAGGTTGGTGCGGTTCATCGCCATGTCCCAACCTTGCTGCATCGCGATTTCGCACGCATCGCTCGCCCTAACGATCGCCTGCCGCACTTCGGGGATTTCGTCTCGATCGAACCGCTGCAGCACGTGATCAATTCCCGAAACGGGTGGCTTTCCGATTCCGATGCGAATGCGTGGAAATTCGGTTGTGCCCAGCGAAGCGACGATGCTTTTCATTCCGTTGTGCGAACCCGGACCGCCGTGCGGCTTCAGCAGCACCCGCCCCACCGCCAAATCCATATCGTCATAAATGACGACGATGCGCGAAGGCTGAACGGAAAACTGTTTGGCCAAGCTGGCGACCGCATGCCCGCTGAGGTTCATAAACGTCATGGGCCGCACAAGGGCCGCGCAAACATCGCCAAACTTGTGAACGGCAAAATGCGCTTTGAACCGCCGCTCGGTCTTTCTGATTTTGTGCCTGGAGATCAACTCCTTGATCACTTCAAACCCAACGTTGTGCCGGGTGCCGTCGTATTCTCCTCCGGGATTGCCCAGGCCGACAAACATCCACTCGGGGGTTAGCTGCGGCTTCCTGCGAAACACGCGCGAATTATGACCCGATCAGCGCGGATCGAACTGCTCCATCGGGATTTTCGCCGGCTGGTAGATGAGCGATCCGTCGAGAGTTAATATCACCGCGCGGCCTTTAGCGTTCCCTCGCTGATCATCGCTATCGAATTCGTTGAACTTTGTGGCCCAAAACCAATGACATTCGCTGATGGGTGTCAGGCCAAGCCATTTGCCTTGTCCGCGTTTGGGCCATGGATTCCACCAACCCCATTCAATCGCGTTGCTCCATTCGGGCACCCAGGTGAAACTCACTCCGGATTTTATCCACGTGTCGCCTTCCATGCGTCCCGTGAAAGGATAATGCCCGTCTTTCGGATCGAGCGGGCTTCGAAACACCGCAGCATCGGACACATAACTTGGGAACAGAAAACTCAATCTCTCAGGAAGCTGATCATCGTAACTTTCGCGATACATCTGCACGGCCGTGCCGATCTGCTTGAGGTTGTTGAGAGTTGAACTTTCTTTCGCTTTTCTTTTTGCGCCGATGACCACGGGCATCAGCAGCCCGGCGAGGATTGCGATGATCGCAACCGACACCAGCAACTCAAGAAGGGTATAGGCTCGAAGTTTCATTCGGCAGTTGATTGACGGCCGGCTCCCTGCCCCGGTTCTGCCAAAAACCGCTCCACCTTCATTCGAGGCAAAAACTTCGACCAAGTTTGCCGTATTTCCTGCGGTGTAACCGTTTTCAGTTTTAGCAGAAACTTTTCATCGTTGGCTGCCGATGTTCCATACAGCTGCCAAAAGCACAGCCAAAACGCCTTGGATGCGGGCGAATCGTGACCCTGTGAAAACGGCGCGCATCCACCCGCGGGTTCGGGCAAAGATTCGTAGTCAGAAATCGCGATCGTTTTCGAAATCTGCAGTTGTTCGTCGCTCATGCTCGCAGCCGAACTGACCGCCTCGCGCGCGGCGTTCGCGATCTGTTCGGTCGGTGATAGTGTCGGAAATGCAAACACCGCAGTGGTTTCTTTGCAAAACTTGACGCGGGATTCCCACGTATACATCGCTCCTCGGTTCACGCGGAGTTCGCGAAACAATGCGCAAGTTTTACCTTTACCGACGGCGCAGAATGCCGCCAGCCAAGCCGGAAAATCCTCGCTTTCGAGCGGCGGGCCGGGCACCGACACAACGATCGTGCCGATGGCAGCGCCTCCCACCGAGCGGGCGGCTTTTGGCAGCCGGGAATTCGATCCCGGCGTTGGGTTCCATCTGCCGAAAAGTTCGCTCGCGCGTTTCATTGCTGCCGCCCCGTCAACGCTGCCGGTCATTGCGAGCACGCATCGCGAAGGAGTTAGAAGTTTTCTGCGCAGCTGCGAAAACTGGTCGGCTTTCATGGGAGCGATGTTTGCCGGGCCGATTCCTAAACTTTTTTCAAAATCGCGCACCGCTTGCACACAAGGCAGTTCGGAGGTTTCATTAATCGCCCGCCAATACGCTTTGTAAGCGAGTTCGCAAGTTGCGGCGCCGATCTCTTCTTTTCGAATCGCTCTGCTGAACAGCGTCAGCGCGGCATCAAGGTTTTGTGCGGGCAGCTCGGCTTGCAGCGAAATGCATCCATCATGCCATCCGGGTTCAATCTTTCCGCCTGCCAAAAACGCAAACTGCCTCAATGTTTGAAGATCGAGAGGATCGGCTTCCTGCAAAAGCGAAAACGAAACCAGTTCCGCCGCTCCCAGTTCAACCGTGGAATCCACATCGGGCCGAATGGAAAGGCGGATGCAAGCCGAATGCGCCTGCGCATCGGGCTCCGCGATGATCGTCATGCCGTTTTCCAAATGCACAACTTGGAATGCAAACGTCAAGGGCGCGACCAACGCCATCATTGCCGCTTTCCGATGAGCCAAACCGCCGCAGCGGGATCAAAGGCGGCAGCGGCGGCGTCTGCCTGCGAAGCCGCGACCGCATCGAGGTCTGCCGATGAGATGTTTTTCAGCCCAAGCGCGCCGAAAATGCAAGCGGAACGGGCGGCCTCAAGCGGCGGGAGCGTTTGCGGATCGTTTTCCGATTTCGCAAGTCTTTTGGCGGCTGCCATCTGCGTTTCGGTGAATTTGGATGATGCAAAACTCTTCAGCAGATCTTTCACGGCGTTTTCGTCGGCGTTTGGAAACCAAAACGAAACGATACCGCCTGAAGATGCGCGGCCGAACGTGCATTCGATTTCAAGCCCGCGCGCGTTGGCCGCAATCCGCAGCAGGTGCGACATAACCGACCACAACGCCTGCTTGTCCGCTTGCATTGCGAAACCGACCATCACCCCGCGAAGCCGTTTGTTTTCGGTTCTCGATGTCCGAATGGCAGGAAACGGCGGCAGCGGCTTTGGCGCACCTGTTTTGAGGTGGGCAACGGCAGCGCCGGCCTCTTTCACCGAAACCTCGGGGCAGGAAAAGGCCAGAAAACAGTTCGCGCCGCAAAACGTTTCATCAAAAAGATTGTTCAAGAACTGCGGGTCGAATTGACTCATCGTTTGCGGGTCTCCCAACGTGTCGAACCCAAACGGCGAATCTTTGCACGCGGCGTTCCACAATTCATCCAGAGAAAACCGCTTCGCGTCGCTCTTGGCGATTGCGATTTCGTTTCGAATCACTTCGCGTTCGCGCGCAAGCGCATCGGCGTTTGCAGAAATCGGGTGAAGCAGCTGTTTCATCGCCTGGATTCCAGATGCAGCGCGCTCCGACGGTCCCTCGCATGTAACGATGATCAGTTCCCGGTAAGTGGCGGCATAGATTTGACATCCTGCGGCTTCGGCGATCGCATCGGCTTGGGAGTTCAAAAAAAGCGCGTGCTCCAACAGATGATAGCTTCCGCGCGTTGTTGGGGATTCATAAGCCGATCCGCCGCGGAATCCTGCGCAAATTGCGAATCTTTTGGCGCCTGCTACGGGCCGCAGCATTACGGTTGCGCCGTTTGGAAGCGTGGTTTCTAACGCCAAAAACGATAACGCTGCGGCAACGGGGAACATCTATTTTTCGGCGACGAAATACGAGCCTTCGGGCATCCGCTTGGTTTCGTTCAGCATCGTGTTTGCAAATGCAGAAAGCGCTTTCACGTCGTCATCGAGCGAAGCGCCCTCGGGCGAAACTTTGAACTGAAACATCACCGTGTGGATGTCGCTTTTGAACAACAGTTTTCCGCGGGTGATGTCGAACGGAATGGCGGTGGGGTTGGGGCGCAAACCGTAAGGGCCAAGATAAAAAATCATTGCGGCTCCGTTGCTGTCGCTTCGAATCAAACTGGTGATGGTTGCCGGAACTTTGCCTCCGAATGCGGGCAGATTCAAATCAGCGATGGTGAGATCGCGGAGTTGATACTGCTGCGACGTGAGGCAGATGCGCTGATCGTGGAACGAATCTTTTGAGTTGCTTGCGATGATCAGATACTCATACGCCCGCCCATCCGGCCCGCGATACTGCCGGCTCACGATTCCAAACGGCTTCAACTGATCGTAGTTGATCTGCGCCATTTTGATGTCGGAAACATAGGAGTAGCCAGGAAGTTCCTTCGGCAGATTCTGCGCCATCCAATCTTCGGTCTTTTCCGGATACTTCGGTTCCGGCATCACCAAGTCCACAACCCCCACTACCACGAACAGCGCAAAAACGATCTTAGCCCGCGACTTCAACATTCGGCTTACCCTCCAGCCATCTGACGATGAAATGCAAAAAGATAAAACACACAAACAAAGCGATGTATCCACTGTAATCGTGAAACGCTGCGCCCGCTTCCTGGCCCGAAGTTTCACCCACAACGCCAATCAGCATAATGCGAAGGCCGTTGATAAACAGCCCCAACAACGGCGAAATCACAATCACAAGCAGAACGCTCTTCAGCCAGCCCAGCCGCGAGATCATAACAAAAAACAGCGAGAAAGCGGTGAGCGACAACAACAGTTTGAATCCACTGCACGGGCCGCCGACGCTCCACGTGGTGTAGTTGAGTTCGATTCGCGTCGGGTCGTTCGCGGGGATTTCGGGCTTATAGCCGATGATCGAAAGCATCATCACGGCAACTTTTGTGGCCACCATCTGCAGCGGGTTCGTGAACTTTTCGATGAAATAGCCCAAAACCGGCATCATAAACAGAAGATAAACCAGCGGAAAGAACAGCAGCCTGCCGATTTGCGGCCCCAAAACATAAAACACCGCGCCGATCAGCGCAACCATAAATGCGAACGCCGACAACGACATCGCATTCACACGGTCGGTCATGATCAGCGCGATCAGACCGATCACCATCACGACGGCTCCGATTTTCGACGATCCAACGGGCTGTTTGCGAATCGCATCACGCCGCATATAAATGGCTGCAAGCGTCATAAACGGGATCAGAATTCCGTGCGAGTAATATCCGTCGCCATCGAACCAGATCGAAGGCAGCCGACTGAGAAAAGACCAGCCGAGAACTAAGCACGCGCCGATCGCCGCAAACAGCCACGGCGCAACGGCTGCAGGCAGCCGAATTCCGATCAGCGGGATTTCGAACGTCGGTTCTGGGGGCGCTTCTGGAATCTGTTTTTCAACCATTGGATTTCAATATGCCCCATCGCTTCGCAGCACGGCTGTCGGAGTTTTCAACAGAATTTTCAAATCGAGCCAGAACGACATCTGCTGCACATAGATTTTATCGAGCAGCACCCACTCTTCGAAGGTGGTGTCGCTTCGGCCGCAGATCTGCCACAAGCAGGTGATGCCTGGCGGCACGGAAAGTCTGCACAGCTCTTCATCGCCATACTGCTCCACTTCGCGCGGGAGCGGCGGTCTTGGACCCACCAGGCTCATCTCACCCCTCAGAACGTTGAACAGCTGCGGCAGCTCGTCCAGGCTGTACTTTCTCAAAAACTTTCCCACGGGGGTTACGCGCGGATCGTTTTTCATTTTGAAAATCGGCCCGTCTTTTTCGTTGCCTTTCTCCAAAAGTTCTGCCAGGCGCTCATCCGCATCTCGATACATGGATCGAAACTTGAAAAACGGAAACTCTCTGCCATAGCGCCCGATGCGCACTTGCTGATAAATGATCGGGCCGGGACTGGTGAGTTTCACGAGCGCTGCCAAAACCGCCAGCACCGGCGCCAACAGCACAATCAAGGTTGCGCTGCCCACAACGTCCAGCACCCGCTTCCAGAACGCATAAGTAACCCTGACTCGCGGAATACGCGAATCGTAGGCGTGCTGCGCGGTCGGCTTCGTACTCATAAATCGGCTTTCGAGGCAAGGCACGCGCCTGCCTCCTGTCCGAACGCAATTTTCGCGCCACACGGGCCGCTATTCGTCTTCATCCCCATGCGGGGCGGGCGGCGAATCGGAGCCCTTCCGCACGGGTTTTTCGCCCGAACCCAAGGCGGGCCTGCCGCCGCCGCGCTGGTACCGGCTGATCGAGGCCTCGTAGTTTCGCCGGAAGTGCGAATACGATGGGCAGTCTTCGGGACGGGTTTTATTCAGCACCAGACCGATGACATTCGCTCCGAGCCGTTCCAGCGCTTTGTGAAACTCGAATTCGGCGCCGGTGGCAGCGCGTCCGGCCTCGTGAACCAGAACGACGTTGCGGGTGTAATCTGCGAGCACAGCGGCATCGCCGAACGTGCTTCCTGCTGGGCTGTCCAGCACCACATAATCCGCCTGTTTGGAAACGTCGGCGATGAAATGCTCCATCGCCTCGCCTCGCAAAAGACGCACAGGGTTCACAGGCGGCGTTCCTGCCGCAACGAACAACAGCCCTTCGACGCTGGTTTTTTGAACGACATCCTCGAGGCGTGCTTGACCGGAAAGGAGTTCAGCCAGGCCGGTTCGGTTTTGCAATCCGAAATGTTCGTGCGCGGTGGGCGATCGCAAATCGGCATCAACAAATAGCACGCGCGCGCCGTCGCGGGCAAGGCTTATTGCAAGATTCGCGGCGATGGTAGATCTGCCGGCGTTCGGTTCGGCAGACGCCACAAGCACACACGGCCCTTGCAGTTTTTCTTTGATCATGAGCAGTTGCGTCGAGAGCAGCTGATAACTTGCGGCGAGCGGCGTGGGTGCTTCCGCGCCCGTATCGAGCCGCTGCTGACCGCTCTTCGGCAGGGCCGCCAGCACCGGAAACCCGAGCGTGTTTTCAGCATCAGCCGGAGTATAAGTCGCCTGATCGAACTGTCCAAGGCTTGCCACCAGCGATACCGCCACAATCAGCGACAAGAAAAACGCAATGAGCGTTTTCAAAACGACGCCGGGATCGAGTTGTTGAACCTGCCACGCATCGAGCAGCGCAACGTTGCGCATGCTGTTCTGCCCCGAGCGGACTTTGGATTCCAAAAGTTTGTTGCCCAAGTTCGCAACCGATGTGCTGATTGCGGTGAGGTCGGCATTCAACGCAACCAAACCTTTTTGCGCTTCTGGGAGTTTTGCGATTTCGGAGCGAACTTGTTGAAGTTCGGCTTCGTTTTGAGCGACAGCCCGCACGGCGGAATCGTATGCCCTCTGCGCGGCTTGCAAAGCGCGCCTCCGATCGAACTCCATAGGCGAAAGCTGCTGATCGTTGGTAACATAAACATACCGGTCAATCACCGGCTTGCCGTTTGCGTCTTTTTCGGCCAGCAGTCTTTCATCGTTGGCGATGGACTCTTTCAGCTGAACGATTTTCGGGTGGTTCGGTCCCAGCGTTTCTTCCGAAGATGCGAGAAGCGTTTTGGACGCCTTGATGCGTTCGGTTATCGAGTTCCAAAGCGGATTGGGAGCCTGTTGGATCGAGGCGGTTGGCGTGGATGTGGTGATCGGATCTTTCGCTTGGCGCTTGCTGGCTTCCAACGTACCGATCGCCGCGGCCAAACCGTCGCGCGCGGTGGCGAGCCGTTCTTCGACCTGGTTCTGCCTGGAAACGATTCCTGTGGCGTTCTGCTCATATGCGATCGCCCGCGGGTGCGTGTCCTGAAACTCCTTCATCTCTTGGAGTTTTGCGTTCAGAAGGTCTTTCTGCTCAGCAAGCTGCGCCTGCACGAACTCCACCTGACCTTTGCCTTGATCGGCAGTCAGGTTTTGAAAGTGCGTGTTGAACTTTTCGTACAGCGTTTTGATGATCGTCCGCGCTTTTTCCGGGTCTTCGCTTTCATAACCAACCTGAATGTATTCAGAACCGCGAAGCGGGCGGATGTCCACTTTGTTCGCGAATTCGCGCAGAGCGGCTTCCGAGCTGTCGGTGAGAACGCCTTGTTGAACCAGTTGATCGAACGCGTTCTTGATAACGGTATAAGAGCCGAAAGTGTTGGCAAGGTTCGCAACGCGGATTTCGAGTTCGTTCACCGCAAACATCGCCTGATCGGGATACAGCGGGGCCAAGTTCGCGTCTTTGTCGCGCTTGTCCGCCACAGTCACGAACCCTTCGAAACGTGCCTTGCGCGTCGAAACGTACAACAGCACGCCGACAGTGATTGGCAGAACGATGACGGCCACCAGCCACCAGCGTTGACGAAGCGATCTTAGAAACTTTCCACGACCCACGTTATGCCTCCGTGTATGCCTTTTGCGTCTTGGTCATTCGAGATTAGAACCTCGGGAAGAAAATGCTGTTGCGCCCGAAAATGATCGAGATCGTGTACACGACGTTGGCGATCGCATTCAATCGCGACGTGTCGGGCGTTTTGGTGCTGGGAACGATCACAATATCCCCTTTCATTAATTCGGGATTTTGCGAAAAATCGTTTTTGGAAATGAACCTCGCGAAGTTCACTTTAAATCTCGTGAACTCTCCGGGGCGCCCCGAAATCGGCCTTTGAACCTGCACTTCGGACATCTTGCTCACATAAGGGATTTCGCCTCCGGCCTCGGCGATCGCATCCGCAAGGGTGATGCCGTGCCGCCAAAGAAGGCGCTGCGGCTTGGGCACCCAGCCCAAGACCATGATCCTGTTCGAGGTGTCCTCGGGCAGACTCAGCACGTCGCCATCTTGGAGTTCGTAGTTCTGGGTCAGGTCGCCCCGGTCGAGCATCGCTTCCAGGTCAATCGGAATCTGCTCGATCGTGCCTTTTCGAATCAAGGTGGCCCTTCGGCGGTTGGAGCGGTCTGGATCGGCGCCTCCTGCGGCGGAAATCAAAGCCAGAATCCGTTCGCCGGGCCTGAAGCCGTATTGACCCGGTTTGGCGAAAAACCCCACCGCGCTGGCCCTAACCGGGCGGATTTGAACCACGTTCACCGTAACTTTCGGGTCGGTGTAGTAGCCTTTTGTCTTCAGTTCGGTGGTGATGTAGTTTTGGATCTCCTCGACGGTTTTGCCCGCAAACTTCACGAACCCGAGGAACGGAATGCTCACGAACCCATCCAGGCTGATGGGCGCATCCACGTTCATTTCGGGCTCGCCGTACACCCGCATGCTGATCACATCTTCGGGCTGAAGGCGATAGGTGGTGGACAGGCCCTGAGCCAGAAGGCATGCCAACGTCCCTGTCAGCAGAACAAGAATCGCTACAAATCGAGTCATGTGTCTCACTCTCCTGAGTGAATTCGGCCGAGAGCCTTCCTGGCCTTTCGACGCCGAATCAACCCTGATTTTAGCAGATCGCCGCTCACGCACTCGTTGTTCTCCTTTTGCCCTCGATCACAATAGCGGCCTCGCCTTTGTCCGAATGCTGAACGCCAGCCAATTCAGACAGCCGGCCCCGCCTTACCTCTTGATGAACCTTGGTCATTTCGCGGCATACCGCCGCCCTCCGATCTCCCAGCGCCTGAAGGGCTGAGAGCAGGGTTCGGCTCAGCCGCTTAGGAGATTCAAACAGCACGATCGTGTCTGTAGATTCCCGAAATCTTTCAAACTCCTTTTTTTGCTGGGCCGCCGACCGCGGCAGAAACCCCAAGAACACGAATCTTTGGGCATAAAACCCGCTCAGCATCAGGGCGGCGATCGGAGCCGAGGGCCCCGGAACGGCATCCACCTCGATGCCATGTTCAAGCGCGGCTTGCACCAGTTCGGCCCCGGGATCGCTGATGATGGGCGATCCGGCGTCGGAAATCAAGGCCAACTGTTCTCCTTCTTCGAGCCGGGCGATGATCCGCATCAGCGCGGCCTGTCCGGCGTGTTCGTCGTATCGAATCAACGGTTTGCGAATACCTTGAGACGAAAGGAGCCGGAGGGCGACGCGCGTGTCCTCGGCTGCGACCCGATCCACACTCGCGAGCACCTCGACGGCCCGCTTGGAAAGATCGCCGAGGTTGCCGATCGGGGTTGCGACGAGGATCAGCCGCCCTTTTTGGTGCCCTGTCCGGCCGGAGGCTGTTTGGCCTGTTGTTTGGCTTTCAGGGCTTCTTTTTGGCGCTGAATCTCCGCCGCGTCGGCGGCCTGCTGTTTCTTCTCTTCTTCGGCCTGCTTTTTTGCCTCTTGATCTTCCTTGTGCCATCGGTCGAGTTCGGATTGCACTTTACCAATCAATTCGGTTTCGGCGGGGAACTGTTTTTTCGCTTCGGCAAAGATCTGTTCGATCTGCTGCGCCCGTTTTTCTTCGGTGGGCGAGCTTTCATAAAGGTTCGAAGCGCATTGATAAAGCTGGTCGAGGCCTTGCTTGCCCTCTTTGGCGGCGATCAGCATTTTGGCGTACTCGATGTGGAACTCCGCATACGGAATATCGCCTTCGATCCGCTTATAGATCTCCAGTTTTTCTGACTTGAGTTTTTCTTGGTCGGGCCCTGGCAGTGTGTTCTTTTCTATGGATTCGAACGCGGCGTATTGCAGCATTGCAGAAACCGTTGAATCGAGATCGGAGGAGTTTTGCACTTGGGACAAAAGATCGCGCCATGCGGCGATCAGTTTGGCGCGGTTCTTTTCGCCGTTCAGTTCCGCCGCCCGCTTGCCTGCTGCCAGGTCGGCATATGCATGCAGCAGTTTGGGCGCATCGCTGTTCCATTCAAATTTCAGTTTCGATGAAAAATCCTCGAGCGCTTTTTGATACCGCCCGTTCGCAATCGTTGATTTAATCTGTTCGATGCGCTCGGCTTTCACCGCATCGAAATTCGACGGTGTTGCGATTTCGATCTTGGTTACTTTCACGATTTTCGCACCGTCGGGCGCCTTAATCACTCCCGAAATGCGATTCGGCTTGAGAAGGGCGATCTGCGCGCCGTCTTCCGAGACGATCAGGTTCAACCGCTCGGCAGTCGTGCTGAAAGCGTTGGGGGCTTTGGGGTTCGCGGGCTTGGAATCCGAATACTGCAGAATCGCCTGGTGGAAGTCCATCCCGCTTTGAACTTTTTTGAGAACATCTTCGGCGCGCGCCATGTAGTTCGGATCATTCGCACTGTGAAACTTGATCTCTTCATACGTAATCCGATCATAGCTTTCTTTGGCCATATTGTCCGTCACTTTAACTTCGGCCTCATACTTTTTCATGGTGCGTGCTTCATAAAGCCGCCACAGGTTCAGCCTGCGAAACGTAGGATCGGTGCGAATCTGCTCGACGTTCTTTTCGGTTTGTTCTCTCAGCTGCGCCAGCGAAAACCCTTGAGATTGCGCGAACTGTTCATCGCTCATCCCTTTGAGCTGCGCGAGTCTTGCTTGGGTGTCTTTAAACTCTTTGCTGTTTTCGCCTTTCGATTTTTTGACCGCATCGAGCGACGCTTGCGTTTGAAGAATCATGAAGTTGCGCTGATCAGAGAGCTGCTTTGCGGCAGCGTCAAGATATTTGTTTGCTTGCTCGGAAAGAAAATCGGCAAGGTCTTTTTCATCGGCTTCGACGCCCTGCCATTTGCCAAACGCGATGCGCGCGGCCCGCATTACGGCGTTTTCTACGGGCTGAAACTCTTTGGCAAGATCGCTGTACACATCGGCAGAAGGCACGGCGTTCTTCTGCGCTTCCCGCTTTTCAAAAACGATTTCGCCCGAATACACCGGCACGTCGTTCACCGTGAACAGCACCTCGCCAAGAGGCACCGTGTCGGGGTTTTCTTCTGTCTTGGTCCCGCCGCAGGCTCTCACGTTCAAAAGGCCCACGATTAACGCCACGGCAATCACGATCAGGGCAGGCGGTCCGGCGGCTGCGAAGCAACCGCGCATTTTGGTTATCGAAAACAAAACTTATCTCCTTCGGGTTGGAGCCCGGAATTATGGCAGACCGCCTGCCCCAAGCGACCTTTTGACGTTCTCACCCGTCAAGTTGACAAGTAGACAGAGTTCCCGCTATACTATAGACACCCGTTTCCACAAGGAGCGCCAATGAGCAGAGGTTTGACAGAACGACAAGAAGAGATTCTGCGGTTCGTGCAGGAGTTTATCCGGGTTCACGGGTATCCGCCTTCGATCCGAGAGATCGGCAAGGGTGTGAAAATCACCAGCCTGCGCGGGGTAACGGTCCACCTGGATGCGCTGGCCCGCAAAGGGTACATCGCTCGAGGCTCGCAGCCGCTCGATCAAGATTCAGCACCCCAGTTACCGGGCGAACGACGCCAACGTGGTGGTTCTGCCCCTGCTGGGAACGATCGCCGCAGGAACAGGCGTGGTGGCCGACGAGAACATCGAGGCGATGCTGCCTGTGCCCACCGAACTCGTGCGCAACATCCGCGACGCTTTCCTGCTCCGCGTCAGGGGCGATTCGATGCGTGATGAGGGCATTCTGCCCCGCGATCTTGTGATCATCAAGCCGCAAGAGACCGCCAGAGAGCGCGACCTGGTCGCCGTGCTGTTAGGAGACGAGGCCACCGTCAAGCGGATCAGTTTCAAGAAAGACGACATCGTTCTGCACCCGAGCAACCCCGACTACGAGCCGATCGTTGCCAAGCGCGAAGACGCACGGATCATCGGGAAGGTGATCGGCCTGCTCCGAGATTACGACGGCGTGGCGTGGTAGGCGCTACCTGCGCTCGAACTCCACGGCCACTGAATTGATGTCGAGCCGAAGCCGGGATTTGTCGGGGCTGAACTCGCCAGTGATCGGCTTATCATCGGACGCCTGTTTGGGCCGGTTAGAAATCTCCACGATTCTCATGGTGATCTTTTGGCCCTGCAGGTCATAGGTGCCCCTGAGTTTCTCGCTGCCGAGCGTGGCGGTAAAACTGTTATCGGGTTGAAACTCCAGCGACATCGTGCCTGCGATGCTCGGGCTCACATATTTTCCCGAAAAACCCCTGGAACACGCGGCGACCGCCACGACAAGCAGAATCAAACAAACGCGAACCATCACTGAGGATTGCAAGTTTGGCACACCGTGTAGTTTTCCACGCTTGCCGCAAAGTTCCGATTAAACTGTGAGCGTGACCGCCGCCGACATCTATAACCGTTTGGCCGAAGAGTGGGCGCCCGCACCGGACGACCGGCCCTACACCGCGATCAACATGGTTGCCACCATTGACGGCAAGACTGTGAGCGGCGCGCGCGGCGAGCCCGTGCAGGATTTGGGCTCAAGCAATGATCACCAACTGATGCGGAAAATCGAAAACGCTGCCCAGGCGGTTCTGATCGGCGCAGCCTCGCAAAGAAGTTCGAAAGCGATCAGTTATCCGGCGCATCTGCTGCGGATCGTGGCGACGCGTTCGGGAAATCTTGATTACGATTCGAGGTTTTTCCGCGACGACCCGAGCCGATGCGTTGTGCTTTGCACGGAGCACACGGTTTTGAACGGCGTGCCGCCGCAGGCGGCGGTGTTGCGCTGCGGAGAGGCGGGCGTGGATTGGAAATCCGCGATGCTGGCGGTTCGCGAATCGCTGGGAGTTTCGAGGCTGCTGGTGGAAGGCGGGAGCGATGTGAACGGGCAGTTGATTCGTCTAAACTTCGCGGATGAACTGTTCCTGACGGTCGCGCCCAAAGTGCGGCTCGGCACGGGATTGCCGACTTATGCGGACGGAGCGCCTCTGGAACGACACGCGATGAAGATGTTTAATCTGATTGAAATCAATCGCATCGGCGATGAGGTGTTTTTGCGCTACCGCCGGAAAGGAGATGATTGCACTTGATGATTGCCGCACTAATAATTGCAGCGCTGACCGCCCCGACGCTTTCGCCAGAAAGTTCGCACGAATCGTTTGAGAGTTGGATGAAAGCCGCTTCTTTGATCGAAAAGTCCGACTTTTCAGCTGCTGCTGCGGAGTTGGAGCGATGGCCGCACGACAAAATTCAGTACGAACTGCAAGGGGATATTCCCGATTATGCGAAAGATGCGGACAAGGCGGCATGCGAACTGTTCAGCCGCGAGTCAGAGGGAAAGGTGCAGTTCGAACGAGGTTCGGGCGCTGCAATTAGAATCGAGCTTGTTGACGACGTGATGGATCCCAGCGAAGCGCCGAAACGGGAAGGGGATCAGGTTTCCGCCCGCATCGGTCTGCGCGTGGGTGTGGACAAGAATCCGATTTCGGCACGAACGCTTTCGCGAAAAATCGCGCGCGTTTTCGGTTTTGCTCTTGGGATGGGACTTTCAAACACGCCGGGCGCCGTGATGGGAACCGACACGCCTCTCGCGCTTTCGGGGCAGCTGATGATGTCGCAAGCCGAGCATGACTGTTTGACGCGCCTGCTGCAAGTGCGTGCCTATTTGTCTGACCTGATTGCGAACAAAAAAAGCGCTAAAGCAGAAATACCCAAGCTTGTTGTTTCGAAAACCGCGCTGGATGCGGGCATCGTGCAAGAGAACGAGAAGCCTTATTACGAATTTGAGATCGAGAATACAGGCAATGCCATCCTGGAGCTTCGGCCTGAGTTTTCGTGTCGGTGTCTTTCCCTCACCGCGTTGACTCCGCTGAAGCCTGGCGAAAAGCGCACCGTTCGGATCGCGCTGTTTACGACCGGGCTGTTTGGAAACATTGACAAGTCGCTTACGCTTCATTGCAACGATCCCGAGAACCCGGCTCAGGAAGTGCGGTTCCGCGCGCGGATTGTTCCTCAGTTTCGGGTTCTGCCCGATGTGTTCGAACGGATCGGTTTGAACGATCAGGGCACCACAGATGTGGACATGTTTATGTATTCGACGCCCGGGAACGCCGTGAAACTGATGTCCGCCGACGTGAACGCGCCGAAAATAAAACTAGCGATTGAAGGATACAACGGCGAGATTTTCGATCCGATGTTCGACAAGGCGCCGGTCAAGCGCGTGGGCTACCGCATCCGCGCGACGTTCGAGCCGGATTTTCCTGCAGGCGAAAGGGAGGTCTGGGTGCTGCTGCATACGGATTCGGCGATCACTCCCACACGATCCGTTACGTTTCATGTGCAAAAAGGGCTGGTGGCGTATCCGAAGTACGCGTACTTTGGAAGTGTGCCCGCCGGCATCCGCGCTTCGCGCACGGTGTCCATCACGCATCCCAACAAAAAGTTTAAGATCGTCTCGGCGCAGGTGGAATCGGGCCCGTTCGAAGTTTCTTTCGAACCGTCGGGCACAAGCGGCACTGCGTACAAACTCACGATCACGTTCGTGGGAAAAGAAAGAGGAGTTCTTTCTGGGAAAATCAAGGTTACGACAGATTGTCCCGGCTACGAGACCGTTACGATCGAGATGATGGGCAACGCCGTATGAAATTGTTAGTCGGCGCGGGCTGCGCGTTGTGCGTGTTGGCGCTGGTGTGGGCGCGGCCGGAAGATGAGCCGAAACTCACGCTGCTGTTTTCGGGCGATATTCGCGGATATCTACAGCCGTGCGGATGCACCAAGCCGCAGGTGGGCGGAGTGCTGCGGTTGGCGAGCGTTGCCAAAACGTTGTTGAAGCAGCCGAACAGTTTCTATGTGGACTGCGGCAACTGGTCGGGCGGTTTGGGCAGGCAGAACGAACTGAAATCGGAAACGTTGGCAGAAAACTTTCGCAATTTGGGCGCGGCGTATGTGAATGTGGGCACGGCAGATCGAAAAGTTGGCGAAGAAACGCTCAAACGTTTGCAGGAGATCGCAGGCGGAGTGATCGGCGGAATGGCTGAAGAGTGGAGCGAAACGCACCGCAAAACGATCTCCGGAGAATTCACGTTGGAAGGGGTTGCGAATTTTAGTTCGACCTTGCAAAATGATGACCCTTCAAAAG